>NZ_CEAFKD010000012.1:0-1781 GCF_978563805.1 Brinjal little leaf phytoplasma | reverse complement strand
AATTAGTTTTTTGATTTTGATTTAATGAATTTAAATTAGTTTTTTGATCTTGAATTTCTTTTTTGAAATTTATGTAAAAATTATAAATAAAATAAGTTAATAATATAATTATTAAAAAAAAAAATAAAAAATAAAATTTGATTTTTTTTCTTAAAAAAGAAAATTTCATTTTATTTATGTTCCTTTCAAAAAAAAATTATTTGAAAAAAATAACTATTTTATTTAATTTTTAAATATATTATTAAACAATAAAATATATTTTTGTAAATAAATTTTTAAAAAAGAAAATTCTTTAAAATATTATATTATTTTATTATGAAACAAAAAATTAAAAAAAATTACATTTAATAAATAAAATATTAAAATAATTTATATAAAATATTTTATAAAAAATTTTTTAAATAAACTTAAATTTTGAATTTATATTTTTTATATAATCTTTAAAATTACTTTTATTATATACTATTTTTTCATTAAATGGATAATTATCTTTTTATTTTATAAATGTTTATATATAATTATAAAGATTATTTTTTCAAATTTTATATAAAAATTTAATACATTTTTTTCATTTTGGACAGAATTAGTTATGTATTATTATACTTATTATAAGTTTGGTTCATTTAATATTTTTTTTCAAATTTATATTATATTTATAATAAATAATTATGTTCTTTATAATAATTTTCAAATATAAATCCTTTTATTTGTTTAAAATTATTTCTCTTAAGAATATTCTGAAAAAAAATGAAATATCAACAAAAATTATATTTCTATTTAAAAAAATATAAATATAACTTTTTTCATTTTATTCAAAAAACCTATAATAATTACATTATAATATTAGGTGTTTTCAATAAAAACATAAAATATAAATGAGAATTTTTCTAAATGTTCTCTTTCCGCGGAATCAACAGTTATAATCTGTTGACTTTTACCTTTAATTATTTTTTATTTAGTAAAAAAGTTATTTTCTTATTTCATTATAAGTTTTATTGTTTTAATAGTATTAATTTTATTTTTAATAATTATATATTAAAGATAAATTATTATTTTTATAAATCAATTATTGACGTTTAAATAGAAAACAATGACCAATAAAATATTTGTTTTTATTTAATTTTAATTTAAGTAGGTTTAGTTCCGTTCAAATGATACAATTTAAAGTTAAGATTTAAGTCAAATCATTTTTATAATAATAAAAAAACGTAACAGGGAAAAGATTTATGTTAATTTATCAAAAGATTTAGAAATTCAAATATTTAATTTAAAAATGAGATTATTTAATAATTCATGTTATTAAATCTTATATTAAAATAAATTATATTATCGCTAATATAGTAAAAATTATTATACCGTTTATATATACTTTTTTATCCCGACAAAAAGAATAAAAATCATATTAAAAAACCAATCTTAAAAAAATTTTAATTACCTATTATATATTGTTAGTTTCATTATGTATATAGATTGTAATTGCTGTCAAAATTACTGTTCAAAATGATCCTTATAATTCTAAACCTATTTATTAAAAAAAATAAATACGGTAATTAATATAACATCAACTAAATATGCTTTAAATCCAGAAGACAAAAACTAACCTTATTTAAACGATAAAGAAAAGTGGATGTTAAATAGTGTAAGTGGTGAAATATCAAGAATACTCCTAACATAATAATAAATCTCAAAATAATAATTAAAAGACTAATAATTCCTATACATAAGATATAATTATGAAAAAAACAAATAGAAAAATTTTGCTAATAATTAATTTAATAATT
>NZ_CEAFKD010000011.1:0-3517 GCF_978563805.1 Brinjal little leaf phytoplasma | reverse complement strand
TACACACACTTTTTTTTGATTCTTTTTTTAAAAACATTTATATTTTCTTTTGTTCGAACTATTTATTTTTTTTAGTTCATATATAAGTTTAATTATAATAATTTTTTATTACTTTTTATAAAATTAAAATATCTTTTTATTGTTTATTTTTAACTTTTTCTATATATTATTTGATTTACTTAAGTAAAGTTCTAAAAAATATTGGAATTTTATAGATGTATATTATTAAAATATTCATCAATTAGTTAATCATAATAATTAAAAATTTGTCTATGAATATATTTTTTTAACAATGTTAAACATTAAAAATGACTTGTATTTTAATCACCAATATTATAGTTTACATAATATACATTATAGGAACCAATTAATATACAAAAAGTAACGATTTTTACTTACTTTTTGGATATATTAATTTTATATTTTTTTATTTTTAAAATAAAAAGATTAATCAATTCAAATATATTTTATTTTTAGAATAAATTACAAATAAATTATTCAATTCATCTACTTTAACTTTATTTAAAATAATATAAAATAATTATAACTAAAGTTAAATAAAATAATTAAGTTAATATAATTAAATAAATTTATCACAAGATTTTTAAAAAGATTTAAAAAATACTTAGCGATTTTAATAAATTACAAATCAACCATCAAAAAATATTATTATTATGGATTGACCAAAATTTTAAACATATAATTTTATCAGTTAATGCTTATTTTTTTATGTTATGACTTAAGCAAAATAAAAAAGCTAAGCTTTTTTCTTTAATAAAGAAAAAAAGCTTAGCTTTTTTTGTTGTTTTATAATGGTGTCCTATTTTATATGGGTCAAGACTGGTTTTTGCTTCAGGTCAATTTAGTTTTTTAAGTATATAATAAAAATTATATAAAAGAATATATAAAAAGTATTTATTCAATCTTCGGAGACATTATTGCATAAAATAGAGATCTATATTTCAATTCTTCTTTTTTTTCTAGATAATTGTGTTTTTGATGGTTTTTTGTTGTCTATTATTCGTTTTTCATTTATTATTTTTTCTTCTTTTATATTAACAGCAGCTATTATTCCTTTTGTTTTATTCAAAAGAAAAATACTGTTTGAAAAAAAATTTTTTCCCCTTAATGCATAAACTTTATGAGATTTTAAGTTAATGTTAATAAAAAAAACAAAAAAAATATAAAAATTATAAAATTATTTTTTAATGATTTAAATTGTTTTAAATTTAAATACATCTTTTTTTAAACTCCTTTTTTAAAAAATATTAATCAACAATAAAATTTTATCAAATGATATTAATTTTTTTACAATAATAAAAACTATTTATTATTACTATTTTCGGTTCTTAAAAAATTTTAAAAAAATTTTTTAAGAAAAAAATATGAAATAAAATTTTATTGTCATTTTTTTAAAAAAAATTATTATTTAAAATATGGATTTATTTAAGAAATTGAGTTTATTTAAATTAGTAATTAATAAAAAAATATTTTTCTTAACAATTTTCATCCATAATAATAATTAATAAAATTAGTAATTTAAAATGAAAAAATTAAATAAATTTATTAAAATTAACTTCAATTTTTTAAAAAAATATTAAATAGATATTTATTTTTTTACTATTTTTATAGTTATTGTTTTAATTTGCATTAAAATATTTACTAATAAAACTGAATTCAAACAAATACTGATTGCATTTCACTCCAAAAGTATCACAACTAAATAATTTATTAATAATCATAAAGATCAACTTTATCAGTTGGTCTTTTTATTTTTTAAAAAGAATAAAAAGTTAATCTTCAACTTTTCTAAAAATATTTTTAGAAATATAACTAATGAATAGAAAAATATTATTTTTACTTTTTTTACAAGATAAAAATAATATTTTTAATAATATTGTTAAATTAAATTAACTATTTGGCAATTTTTAATTATTTTTTTAATTTATTTAATTTTTATTAAATATATATATACAAAAAATTAATTAAGTAAATATTTTTTAAATTTGACATCTTATTTTTTTAATAAAAAGACTTGACAAAATATAATTTTTAAATTAATAAGGAGTTATTAAAATAAGATTATAAGATGTAAGATTTATAAAAGTATAATATATGTTTTCTTTTTTCTTTTTCTTTTGGTTTTTTTCTTTTTCTTTTTTCTTTGTTTAAAAAATTTTTGAAAATTTTAAAAAAGAAATTTTTATTTTTTTGTTCACAATTTGATTTTTTTAATTTAAAATGAAAGTAATTAATAAATAGTTTTCTTTTTGCAAAAAAACGAATTTCAAAAAGGTTCCATTTGGATAAAGCACACAACCAACATACTTTACAAGCAAAAAAATTTATTCAGGGTTCTTCTCTGGAAAAGTTAGTCAATGTAAAAACGCTTATACAGAAGTTTTTTTCGCTAATTTTAAACGCGAAACTGTTTATTTAGAAAAAAAGAAAACATTTAACCAAAAACACAGTTAACTAAAATAGTTAATTCTTTTATTGACAATTATAACGCTCAAAGAAGAATGAAATATTTAAATTATCCTTTATTTGTATTTTTTTTATTTTCTATTGAATTTTTCAAAAAAATAGTATATTTTAATTGACTTACGTTAAAGTAAGTTATTAAATATGTTTATATTTTTAGAGATTCTCTTATATTTTTTTAGAATCTTTTTTTCTTTTTGAAAATTTGAAAAATTTTTTTATTTTAATATAAAACTAAATAACAATTTGATTTTTCAATTATTAATTATAATTTTTGAACTCTAAATAAAAAAATTTTGACTTCGTTCATATATGAGTATTTTTTTCTTCGAGTGTTCCATTTTGAATTATGATTTTAATTTTTTTAAAGTAAATTTTGTTTATTTAGAAAATTATCTAAAATTATATTATTATGTTTTATTTAATAAAAATTTTTTTAACATTTTTAAGACTTAAAATTAAAGATAATTTTATGTTTGTGCAAATAAAAATTATTATGTAATTTAAATAATTATTTCAACTTTTTTAAAAAATTTTTAAATAATTATTTTCTGATAATTATTTTAGTTTTTTAATTTTTTTGTAAATTATTGTTCAAAAATTAATTTTAAAAATTAAAAAGATCAATTTTTATAATTGATCTTTTTTCATAATTTTTTAATATTTTTGAAAATTATAAATATCATTTATTTTTTTTAATTTTAAAATATAAATAAATTCCGCATAATAAAAATATGATAAATAAGATTTTTATTTTATTATTTAACCAACATAAATTAGTATTCGTTAAAGCTTGCTGTAATGGTTTTTTTAATTGGTATATCACAGTCATTATTCCGGTATGTTGTGGGGAAGTTACTTGAGCTTGGGAATCAGTAACATCATTAATCTCAATGTTTTTACCTTGTAAAAAAGGATATTTAGTGATTATCGCTTGTTGAATGTTTTTTTCTTGTTGATCGTTTAACCGACCTAATTTAGTTACTTTTAAATACGCAGATAAAGGTTTTTTGATTTCAAACGATACTTGTAT
>NZ_CEAFKD010000010.1:0-5646 GCF_978563805.1 Brinjal little leaf phytoplasma | reverse complement strand
AAACTCAACATTAACTAATTTCTTTAAACAAAAAAAATAAGCCAAACCATTTTTTTTATATTAACTATAAAAAAATAGTTTGGTTTAAAACTTAACTTAAAATTATATAAATTTAATAGTGCTCAACTCACGGCAAAAATAATGATTTAGTTATTAATATTATTTATAAAATAAACTATGTTCAAAGATGATTTGTTAAAGTTTAATATTTTTTATTATTTTGAATTGCTATATATTTTGTAAATAAAAACTAATATTAGGTAAATTCAAAAAATTATATAACTCATTTATTTTTGCTTTTTTTATCGTCTTTTTTTATTTATCTTTGTGTCTTACGTTTGCATTTATAAACTTTTGAATTTACTTATTATTTATGCATCATTATTAGAAAGTAAATTTTTAAGTATGGAATGTTTTGCTCTCTCTGGGCCCTTGCGTATACCTCCCATAGTCAATGATAACAAAAAGAAAAATATAAAAATATAACAAAAAAATTTTAAAATATTTTTTTTATTGATTTTATTTTTTTTCATAATCTTATTTTCTAATTATAATTTGTTTTATAATTTAAAATGAAATTATATTGTTTAATTGATAATTATATATTAAAATATTGTTTTTTTGTAAAACGAAAATAATTTTTTTAAATGATTTATATTTAACAAATATAAATCATTTAAAAAAATTTGATAATAAAAAGTAAGAAAAATTTCCGAATTTTTTAGAATTTTTTTCTTATTTATTATCATTATAATTTGCTTAACTTAGTAAATTTCAAATTTTTAGACAAATTTTTTAAGTTTAATTTGTGTTCTTTAAATAATTTTTTTATTTCTTTTAATTAAAATGAAATAATAATAAGAAAATAAAAATTAAGGATAAAAAACATTTAAAAATATGTTTTTTTCTAATTTTCTAATTATTAATTTTTTTATTTTAAAAAATAAAATTATATTACTTAAATTTTTAATTAGGTAAATATTTGATTATATGTTAGAAATATAAAAGAATTTGTTTACTTAAATTATTCATAATTAATTAATTTTATTTTTTCAAGGTTAAGTATTATCTCAAATTATATAATTTAAATTTAATATTTAAGTCAAATTTTTTTATATTAACAAAACAACAATTTGAATCATTATTTTTTTTGAAATCGATGATGAAAAAAGAATTTTTTTCTATATTTATATCTTTATTATAACATAAATGATAAAATTTGTTTAATAAACAAAGAAACAAAGTAATAACCCTCCACAAAAAAAAGGTATATTTATAATTAATAATTGATGATAAATACATCCTTCTTTATCAAGGATTAAACCTTTTTTTTATTAACCAAATTTTATTATTTGTATTATAATAAAGATATAAATATAGAAAAAAATTTTTTTTATAATTCCCTTTATATAAAGCACTTTTTTGTTTAATGATAAAAAAATACCGATTTAGATACTATTATTTATTTTTTAAAAAATTGTTAACAAAGAAAATTTTTATCTTATTATGATAATAATTAACAATTAGATTTTTAATCTAGCAGTTCTAATCTTTGCGTTCTAAGTGTAAAAACATTTTATCTTTGTGATGAGTGCTATTTTTCTTGGAGCGTTCCAAACAAATAGAATTATTAGTCAAAAAATTTTTTTAACTCAACAAAATATAATTTCAAATCAACTTTGTCAAAATTACATTAACCAATTCAAAAATGAATCTAACAAAATCTAAAATTATTTAAAAAAATATCAAAAAATTAATGGTTAATATTAGAAAGAATATTATCATGAATAACAACCAAAAAATCTATTATCGTTCCGACGGCGAGACTATCAATTATATTAAAGAATACGATAATAACCGAAAATTAATTAAAACAATTTATTATCATAATGATGGAAAAACAATTCGTAATATTGATTATCATCTTTTTTATAAAAAACTGTTCTTAATTTATTTTATGTCTTTTTTTATTTTTTGTTTTTTAATTTTTATTTATTTTCTTTGTATTAAATATAATAAATCCAAAAAAAAATATCCAAAATTTTTAAATAAAAAAAATAATAATTTAATTGAACAAAGTAAAAAAAATGTTAATTTATTAAAATATAAACCTGAAATGAAAAAATTAGAATATGACAAAGAAACTAAAAAATTAATTAAAGAAACAATATATTATCCAGGTTATGGTTATTCTGATTATGATGGAAAAATTAAATTTGTCACTGAATATGACAAAAATACTGGCAAAAAAAGACGGAATATTCTTTTACAGATAAAGGTGTTTTGAGTGTAACTTCTGTATTTAGTGAAGATGAAAAATTAATTAAAAAAATAAATTACTATTTGAATGGCAAAGAAATTGATTACATCCAAGAATACGACCCATCTAATGGTCAAGAAATTCAAACTACCTATTATAAACATGATGGTAAAACAATTAAATTCATTACAAAATACGAACTATCCGATGTTCCAAAATTAAAAACATCTATTACCGATATAATGGAACAATTTGTGCAATTTTCGAACTCGACAAAATTACTGGCAATAAAATGAAAGAAACCTTTTACCAAAATTCTATTGAAGAAAAACTTGATTACATCCCGGAATACCAACCATCAAACGGTAGACTTTTAAAAAAAACCTTTTACAGATTTAATGGTAAAACAATTGATTTCATTAGAGAATACGACCTATTAACTGGTGCAGTTATTAAAGTTATAAAGTACTTAAGAGATGAAGATGGCAAAACAATTGATTTCATTAGAGAATACGACACATCCAATGGCAAAAATATTAAAGTTATTCGTTTTTTACCTAATGGAAAAGCAATTACTTTCATCAAAGAATACGATCCATCCAATGGTAAAAAAATTAAAGCTACCTATTACAAACATGATGGCGAAATTAGTTTAACCAAAAAATACGATGCATACACTGGCGCATTAATTCAAGAAAAATCAATATAAAAAAAATGTCAAAATCATCTTCTAATTTATTGAATAATAAGGATAAATCCAAAGAATCCGAATTTAAAAGAACCAGCTCTGACTGGTGATAAATTTTAACAACTTCCAATATGTTAAAATTTAAAGAATAAAAATAAAAAGGAAATTTAATTAATGTTTAAATTACAAAATCAATTTAAAATAATAAATATTTGTTTTTTTTGTTTTCTTGGGATTATTTTTAATTACTAGTAATAAACAAGTAATGTCCGCCCCTAATAAAGAGTTTGTTGGCAATATGAAAATCATTAATGTAACTGTATCAAATATTGGTATTCTTAAAAATCATGAAACATTTAAACAATATTTTGATTTTACACTAACTGATCCGCGTTATAATGGAAACATAGAAGAATTTGCAATGATATGGAAGATTAAAAATCCGCCTCGTAATTTATTAGGTGTTTTTTTTGATAATGGTACCAGAGATGATGAAGATGATAAATATATTTTAGAAGAATTAAAACAAATGGGCAATGGAGCCAAAAATATGTATATTTTTTGGCAATATGAACAAAAATAATTTTTATTAATTACAAAAAGGAGTTTCAATAATATTTAAATTACAAAATCAATTTAAAATAATAATTATTTGTTTGTTTTTTTCTTGGGATTATTTTAATAACAGAATTCAATCACGTTTTTAATAATACTAATTTAGAACCTCAAGAACGTTTCAAACAAGAATGGTTAATATTTAAAACGGATTAGAAACAACCAATAATCAACTTTCAATGATAAATCAACAAATAATTGAACGCGATCAAAATAATCTACAAAGACAAAATAACCAAAATCAACCAAATAATAACAGAAGACGTTAAAAAATTAAATTTTTTTAATCACAAACCAAGACCCCCTGAGGGGAGGGTCTTCAAATATTAAATTGTTCTAACCATTCAATAACATCTTGATAAACTTGTTCATTATCTAAATCGTTAAATAAATTGTGATAATTTAAAGGATACAATTTTAATTTTTTATTTGTATTTTGAATCAAATCAAAAAGTTCTTGACTATTTTCTGGTAAAATAATTTGATCTTGTTCACCATGCAATAATAATATGGGAACTGGATAATGAAACGAATGGTTTATAATTTGTTCTTTAAAATATTGAATACTTAAAATCATAGTATTTCTTATAAAATTTGGTGTTAAAAAATTAATAGTACGGTAATTTTTCATTTCTGTAGTTAAAGGTAATCTGGATAATTTTTCATAATGAATACCTACTGGAATGTTATCCATATTTTTAATATTTTCTGGATCAATAAAACTAATTACAGAATTTATTATTTTTGTTGGAGAACCGCTATTAATAACGCCATCAATATCTTTATATTTATAAACATAACAATTATTAATCATTCCGCCTAAACTATGTCCTAATAAAATAATTTTTAAATTATTTTCTTGTTTTAAAGAATTAACTATTGAATTTAAGTCATTTAAAAAAATATTAAAATCATAAATATCAGCTATATTATTATTGTTGCTTCTACTTTGACCATGACTTCTAAAATCATAAAGTAAAACATTATAACCAGATCGATTTAAATAGTTAGCTAATTTTTCATATTCTTTAGAACTTTCAGCAATACCATGAGTAATAATTATATTGGCTTTAGCGTTTTCAACTGTTTTTAGTTCTGTGTAAATTTCAGTTGTAACGTTTAATAAAGGAAAAGCATAGATATTTTGTTTATAAGTGAAAACAAATAAAAATAAACTAATAAATAAAAAAATATTAAATAATAAATGTTTTTTCAATTTAAACATTAATTAATTCTCCTTTTATTTTGATTCCTTTAATTTTTAATGTGTTAGAATTTAATATTTTTATGTTTCTTTAAAGGAAATTCTTTTCATACCTACTTTTTTTTATCATAGTTTTGTTTATCTTGGTAAAGAGATAAAGTTTTTCTTTTTAGACTGAAGTGGAGTCAGAAATCTTCGTTTTTAAATTCTGGATTTTTCAACCATGCGGTTTTACCAAGGTAGTGGTCTTTGTCTTCGTCTATTAATTGTTTAGGTCCTTTGTATTTAACGATTAAGTAAATTACCGCCTGGACCTTCTTTGAGTTGTTTTTCAAATTTTACATATAAATATAATTGACTATCATCTGCTTTAAAAAAACGAGAAAATTTAAATCCATTGGCTGTGGTCCTATCATAAAGTAATACCTTTTTGATTCCAACGATCGAAAGGATAACGGTCTTTTATGTAAATAGCGAGGTTAGAAGGTTCTTTTTGTTTTTTAAGGCGATCTTGAACGGTTAAAATATCATTAAAACTGCTTTTTTTTGGCTTGAGCTTGTTGTTGATAATAACCGACTCCATTATAATGGCCATCAAAAGTATAATGGACTTCAATCATATCACATTTCCCTTCATTGTCATACCATTTATTAATTTCTCTGATTTGACTTGGGTTTCATTTAAGCTAGGGATTTCTTCTTTTGGTAATTTAATGATTTCCATTTCGGTTAAAATGAGGTGTTCCAAAACTTTAGACACTTTTTACTTTTTAAAAATTCTTTAAGATTAACTATTAAGTTAGTCTTTTTTTTCTTTTCTAAGACTAAAAAAATAATTTCTTATCTTTTCTAAAAACGTTTTTAGAAAGGGATTAAATG
>NZ_CEAFKD010000009.1:0-7578 GCF_978563805.1 Brinjal little leaf phytoplasma | reverse complement strand
TATCCATTTTAAAATCTATTTGAATTTTGAAAGGTGGGTTTTTCATTTTTTTTAAAAGTATTATTGTTTCATATAACTCGGAATAATTTAAATATAAAGTTTGACTTTCTAAGTTATAATTGGTTTTTTGATTATTGAATAATAAATAAATCTTAAAATAAAATGTTGTTGAATTAAAAAATTAATTATTTCTTTTAAACTATTTAAATATTTATTCATTTTTTTTAAAATATACTTTTTGGTTTTAACTAATTTCTTTAAACAAAAAAATAAGCTAAACCGTTTTTTTTATATAACTATAAAAAAAACAGTTTGGCTTAAATCTTAACTTAAAATTGTATAAATCGAATGGTAACTCAACCCTTTTTGAGCGTTTTTTAATTTTAAACCAATAACAGAGTGATTTAGGAGTTATGTAAGATACTAAATTTTCTAATAAAAATTTAATTTATACAGAAATTCAAAAAATAATTGATGATTGTTATAAACAAACTCAAATAATTATTAAAGAAAATAAAGATTTATTAGATAAAATAGCTTCTAAATTATTAGAACAAGAAACAATAACTAAGGAAGAAATAGAAAAATTAGATTGAATCTTTTTTTAATAAATTAGTGACCTTATTGAATTCTAGGTTGTTGAAATGCAGTTTTGATTTATCTTTTAAAAGATATTTTTTTTATACATTGATATTAAATTATGATAAATATTCAAAAAAATGTATTTAAAAAATTTAATAATCTAAAAGTATTCTATAAAAAAATATATTTTAATGAAAAAATATATAATTTATATATTGAAAAAAATTATAAAATTAAAAAATTAATTGTAATTTTTATTATTATGATGAGAAATAGAGATTTAATTAATAATAATAATTATTAAATATTCAAAAAACTTGTCAATTTATTATGATATAAAAAATTCATATAATTTATATATTTTAATAAATAAAATAATGAATATAAATTTTCTTATTTTAAAAGATGCATTAAAATACTTCCTGCTGTTCCAACATTTAAACTTTCGATATTTTCAATATCAATATTCAAAAAATAGTCAGAATGTTTTTGAACTATTTCTGAAATACCTGATCCTTCATTTCCTAAAATTAAAATTTTTTTATTTTGGGATTTCAAAAAAGAAGAGTTTTCTAAGTTTATATTTTTTTTATTTACAGAGGCACTAAAAATAGTATAATTATCTTTTTTAGCTGATAATAAAAAATTTATTATATTGCCTCTTTCTAAAAATAAATAAAATATAGCGCCTTGACTTGATCTTATAGTTTTTTCATTATAAAAATCGACTGATTTGGGGCTAATAAAAATATGTCGAAAACCAAAAGCACAAGCGCTTCTTAATAAAACTCCTGCATTACTTGGATCTTGAATATCATCCCAAATTAGAATTTTATCACTTTTTAAGGGTTGAGAATTTATTTTACAAAGAGCACATACAGGATACAGAGTTTTGTTTGTGTTTAATTTTTTCATTAAATTATAGGAAATTAAAGTTCCTGGTTTAGATTGATCAATTGTATATATTTCTAAAATTACATTTTTTTTTTGAGCTTCTTCAACTAAATGTTCACCAAAAACTAAAAATTCTTGATATAAGTCACGGTATTTTTTTAATAAAAGTTTTTTTAATTTTTTAAATTTTATATTTTCTTTAGATATAATCATATTTTTTTTCTCTTTAAATTTATTCAAAATAATATTTTTTTATTAAATTATTTTATTATTTTGTTTGGTCAATAAATGAATAATGCCAAGAGCTATAAAAAATGTTAAGATAGAAAAAAAATATTTTATGACAATTTTTTCTTTATTTTTCTTTTTTCTTATTACATCCATTAAAAAAGATAATAAAATAGTTAAACCATCTATCGTTAATAACATTATAGATAATTCTATTCCACAACAAATCGATGTTGATGTTAAAAATACAAAAATAACATCAGTACCACCTGTACTTAGATTTTTTTGTAAAATATTACCAGAACTTATTCCGACAACAAAACCAGTTATTAGAGAAGATAACAATAATCTATAAAAAATATTGTTTTGAATAAATTGAGGAAATCTTTTAATAATAGAATTTTGTTTTATTTTAAAAAAAATAAATATTTTTAAAATAAAGGTAAAAAGAAGACTGAATATTATTGATGATAAAAATAAATTAAGTTGTTTTGGATCTTTTAAGTATACAACTAAAGCAAATATTAAAATTAAAATTCTGATAATAATAATATTGTTATTTTTACTAAAAAAATATTTTTGTTTTTGTTTTTTTTTATCATAAAAACAAATTTTATCTAAAAAAATTAAATTACTTTCTAAACCACCTATGATAAATTTACCAGGTAAAACTAAAAAATAAATGCTAAATATTAATAATATAAAACTCATAGAAATTTTAGATAGCTCTAAAAACTTATTTGGTATTGGAAAGCATAAATTTGTTGCAAAGTTGCTAATTAATATTAGGAATGTTAAAAATATAAATAAAAAAAGGACAAAATTTTCATTTTTATTATGTTTCATATTACTGTGTTTCCTTATTTCTATTTTTTTTTATTTATTTTTTTTAGTTTATTGTTTTATTGAATAAAAAATTTTTTTAAATAAAAGTTTTGAAGAAAATTTTAATAAATGAAATGATTTTGTATGATTTTTAATGAAATTATTAAAAAGAATTATGAATTTTAAAAAAATGAAACATTTGAGATAGATATTTGAGATATTAAAATTAACCTATTTTAATTTTAATATAGATAAATTTTAAAATCAAAAATTAAAATTTGTTTTAAAAAATGATGAAAAGTAAAACAAATTTATTGGATATAATTGATTATTTTAAAAAAGCATTTGATAATTTGTTTATTATTTATAATTTTATTAATAAGAAATAATTATTACATAGAATTATAACATAAAAATAACGTATTTTAGTCATTAAATGATTTATTTTTGTAGTAAATTCATATTTTTAAGTTTCATTAACGGTTGAGTTCTGAAGAGGATTAAAATTACTATTAATAAAAGTAATTAAATTTTTTTCTTGCCGAGCATTTCAAAGCGGATATAAAATATCATCACGAAAATAAACAGTTAAATTTTCTGCTCCTAAATCATCGAGAAATAAATAAGGAATGGTTCTTAAAATATCCATTTTCTTGCTTAATTATTCATCAAACCACCCCGACTTAAATTGACGAGGTAAATCTGGTAAAAATAAGAACAAGAAATCTTTTTGTTCTTTTAATAAATATTTCATAATTAATTTAAAGAAAAAAGTTTTCCCAGTGTTAAAAGTTCCATAGAGATATAAACTAGGTTTAGTTGGTTCATTTTCAAAATTCTGCCAATATTTTTGAACTATTTGTCTTTCAAACGTTTCTGCCTGAATTTCTTTCAATTGTTCTAAATCCAAACTTTGATTAAATAAAGAATGAATTTTTTGTAAGTTATTTTGAAAACGATGGAAAAGACTTTTTTGGTTTCTTGATAAACCATATGAAAATATGGTTTGGTTTTCAAGATTAATTGATAACCAAAAGGAGTTTCTTTTTGGGATTTTAAATAATTTTCAATAGTGATTAAATCTTCTTGATGATAATCTCGACCATAAACTAAACCTTTTAATGGGGGTAAAACTTGAATTTTGTTTTTAATTTCTTCTTGATAAATAGTTAATATTGAATTATTTTTTCTTTCTTGAACTTTTTGATTTTTATTGAATAGTTTTTTCATGAAAAAATCATTATCTCCAAAAAGTTGTTTTTGCATTATTTCGATTAAGTCATCCGAGAATCTTCTTGAAGTGTTCCCACGCATACTTGTTGAATTAAATTTTGGTTGAAATCCACCGTCATATTTACTTTTGGTTCTTCTTTTAGATATAAAATTTTCTTTTGAAGATCAAAGGTGTATTTCTTATCCATTTTAAAATCCATTTGAATTTTAAAAGGTGGATTTTTAATGTTTTTTAAAAGTATTATTGTTTCATATAAGTCAGAATAATTTAAATATAAAGTTTGATTTCCCAAGTTATAATTGGTTTTTTGATGAAATAAACGAATTTTAAAATAAGATTGTTTAATTAAAAATTTAATTATTTCTGTTAAACCATATAAATATTTATTCATTTTTTTTTGGTTTTAACTAATTTTTTTAAACAAAAAAAATAAGTCAAACCGTTTTTTTATATTAACCATAAAAAACGATTTGACTTAAATTTGTGAATCACCAAGGGCTCCGTTTTAAATGAAACTCAACCATTACAAACTAAATATGAATATTCTGATGAATTAAGAGAAATTGTTAACAATTATATTTTAAATGGAAAGTTAAAAGCGAAAGAATTTGCTGGTTTATTTCATCAAATGCGCCAAATGGCTAATTACATGGGGATTTATCGTCAAGATGTTTATCGTATGATGCGCGAGGTTCAAGAAAATGGTAAATTAGATTTTTTAGATGCTGAAATTAAAGAGCAAGAAAATGATTTACCTAAAGAATTCAATAAAGATTTTTTTATCAAACGCCTTATAATTCACTTTCGGATGATTCAAAAGATAATCAAATAATCTACAAAGGAAAAGAAAATAAATGATAAATATTATATATTTATTGGGTTATCTTGCTCATGATTTAAAAAAGTCATATGTCAAAATTAATAATGAGGAGATCCCTATTGTTAATTTTCAAATTGCTGTCAATTCACACACTGATAAAGACAAAAATAAACCGTTATTTGTCAACTGCGTTGTTTTCCGTAAAAACGCTGAAAATCTTTTTCAATATCTCCAAAAAGGAGATAAATTGTACTTATTAGGTTCGTTATCTATTCAAAAATATAACGACCAAAACGGCCAAGAAAAAAACAGCACGAAAGTGCTTGTTTCTAAACTTGTTTTCTTAAATAATAATAAAGAAAAAGAGAAAGAATTACCTTTTTAAATTAATGATTCTTTTCTAAGAAAGGAGAAATTAAATGAGAAAATATAATTTATTCGATAACTTCCTTTGTTTAATTATTGGCGGTATTATAGCTATTTTTGTCTATCATCAATTTCAACTTTCCTATCATAAACCACAAGAAAATACCGAGGATAAAGAACTACTTATTGTTAAGGATTTATCCATTCAACAAAAAAAAGATTTAATTAGTGAATTAAAAACTATTCTTTTAAACTTTAATAATGTTAATTATTTATATAAAAAAGATATTAAAACTCTTTTAGATAAATTTTTAGATAATGATATTTAAAACCTTTTTTACTCTCATCTTTTTCAAATATCTTTTTTCTTTTTCTTATTTAAAATCTTTTTGTTGTTTCTTTTATTCTTTTTTTATCATATTTTTTTCACTAAATCATCTCTTTTCTTTGGTTTTAAGGTTGGTTGGGATAATAATTTTTTAATTGTTTTTAATTTTTTCAAAATTATTATTTTTTTTATATGGAACAAATTAATATTTTTATTATCTTTTTTAAAAATATTTGAATTTTTCTTTGATTTTTTCTTAAGGTTTTTTGATATTTTTAAAAACATTTTAGATGATTTATTAAAAATTTTTTCTAATGCAACTAAAATATTAGATAGCGATGTATTAATGGGTTTAACTGGTGTTACAACAATGGCTACTGTTACATCATTAGTATCTAAATTTGGTGGCGCCATTCCTTTAATTGGTAATACTATTGAAAAATTTACTAAACCTATCGTAAATTTATATGAAAAAACTTTAAAAATTATCCTTGATGTTCTTTTACAAGTTATCATTTTTATTTTTAAAATTATGATTGTTATTAGTAATTTATTAGTAACTTTTCTTTTTAAATTTTTAGACATTTCTTTTTATTTATTAAAAATATGATTTTTTATATTAAAAAAAAGTTATAATGATAATTAAGTTTTGTTTTTGTATTTTTTAGCTTTATTTATTTATTTTTATGCTGAAAAAGAACATAAACAAGGCAAATATTTATTAAAAAAAAGAGGTTTAAAAAAATGAAATTCATTTCAATTAAAGGAAGACAATATCGTCTATTAACTTTTTTAATTATTACTAGAGTTTTATTATTTTGTTTTTTCTTAAATTATCACTGCTGCTTATAAATATCATGAGACAACTGAAACAAGAAGATTATTATTAGATACAAATATTGAAGAAAAAGCAAAATAATTATTTTAAAAATTGCATGAGTATAATCAAGAAATAGATAAAAATAAAAATATTAAAGTCATTAATGAAGTAACAGAGATTAAAGAAATAGAAACAAATTCCTATTCCTTGTGTTAAATGTAATGAGGAAAAAGAAAAACAACAAGTAAACAAGAATCATTAGAAAAAGAATTATTAGTTTTAAGAGTACAAAACGGTAAATTAAAAAAACAATTAGACAAAGAGAACAAAAGAAAACATGTATAAGGAGCGAAAATAAGATGTTTCCGGATTCAAAGAATAAAAATTTTTATTTTTTAATTTTACTTTTAAGTCAAGTGAGTATAGCTATTTGCAATTTTTTATATCTTCAAAAAATAGACGAAAATAAAAATATTAAAGTTGTTAATGAAGTAACAGAGATTAAAGAAGTAGAAAAGAAAGTTCCTATTCCTTGTGTTAAATGTAATGAGGCAAAAGAAAAAAAAGAAGAACAAGAAGAACAAATATCAAATTTCATAAATGAAAAAGAACAATCAGAAGAACGATTAACACAAAAATATAATATTAATCCTTTAAAGGAATATGATAAAGATACTGGTTATATTTGGGTTAAAGAAAAACTACCTACTTATTATAAAAGGGAGGACGATGGAATAACTATATCGATTATATAACAGAATATGATAAAGATAACTGGTAATAAAATTAAAGAAACTTATTATTTCTCTGACGGAAAAATTATAACGATAAATGAATATGATAAAGATACTTGTGAGAAAATTGAAAACTGAAAAAAAATAATAATAAAAATGCCCTAACTGCTATATGGGCATCTTTATTAAGTTTGTTATTTAATTTAGGTTCCTTAGCAATACAAATATTAGCGGTTTTAATGAGTATCATTGAGGTGCGGTTGCGCCCACTGCACTCCAAAAGTATCACAACTAAATAATTTATTAATAATCATAAAGATCAACTTTATCAGTTGGTCTTTTTATTTTTTAAAAAGAATAAAAAGTTAATCTTCACCTTTTCTAAAAATATTTTTAGAAAGGAAACTAATGAATAGAAAAACATTATTTTTACTTTTTTTAAAAGATAAAAGTAATTTTAAGTTACGCGAACAATTAATAACATTACATTTACCTTTAGTGGAACAAATTGTCCGCCGTTTTAAATATTATCCTCGTTGTTTAACACGAGCAGATTTAGTACAAGAAGGAGTTTTAGGATTCATCAAAGCCCTAACTAATTACCAAGATTTTGGTTATGATTGTCTGGCTTATGCTAAACCGCATATTAAAAAAGTGATTAATGAAGCCATTCGTGTAAAATCACTAAATCTACCTATTTACCAAATTTTTCAGAAAATCATCATGATCCTTTTGCTACACATTCTT
>NZ_CEAFKD010000008.1:0-9245 GCF_978563805.1 Brinjal little leaf phytoplasma | reverse complement strand
ATGTAATTAAATTCTACCTTTTCACATTCAAACTAAGTATTTACCAATTAAAACAAGGAATAATAGTTCAATTTTATCAACATTTAACCACGAAAGCAACCCCATCATGTGGAATTCTATTTAATATTTGGTTAACTAAGTTAAATAATGGCCTTAATAACCTTAGTCATTATTTCTTTGCTTATCAAAATCAATGGTTAAACTTAGGTTGGTTTATTAATAATTATTTTATTATTTCTCCCTCATTTTTTATCTTTCATTGATTTTCTTTTTAAATGTCTTTATCGCATTCTACGGTTTATTTATTATAAAGGCAAATATCTTTTATCATTATTCAAAAAAATTTTTAAGAAAGAATGATTATTATGAGAATAAAAAATTTAAATCAACGCACTAAATTATGGTATCAACACCGAAAAAAATATATCAACGCTTCCGAAATTGCTTCGATAACAGGTTTAGACCCCTTTCGTTCCATGGAACAATTAGTTCATGATAAACTCTTTGGAACAAACCTTTACTGCCAATCAATATACTCTCTATGAGCAAAAATGGAACCCATTGCTCAGCAGTTTTTCATTCAAAAAACTCATTTAACTTTTGAAGATGCCATTTTTGTGGATGATCAAGTTCACCTTTTTTCTGCATCTTTAGATGGCTATAACGAACAATATCAAGCTGTTTTAGAAATTAAATGTCCTTTTGTTAATGAAAACCAAGAAGTTTCATCCGCTTGGACTGGTTTTTTAACTAATCCTCAACTCGAAAATATTCCTCAATACTACTGGGCCCAAGCTCAATGTCAACTCTATTGTTCTCAAGCGAACTTTGCTTAATTTTTAGTTTATTTTAACGACCAAAAATATCATATTGTTCCAATTTATCAAGATAAAAACTTCATATCTAAAATGATTGCTGATAGTAAAAAATATCTAAATCTTCTAAACAAAGCCAAAGAAGAATTAGAAAAAAACACTTATTTAAAACAATTAAGCAAAATCAAATAATTAATTAATAATTAAAGACCTTCAAATTAAAGGTCTTTTTTTTTATGCCCAAATATAAAAAATCAAAGGAGAAATCAATGAAAACAATTATAGAAAAATTTATTGAAGATGAGAAATATAAAGTTACTTAAGAATACGACAAAGATACTAGAAATATTATTAAAAAAACTTGTGTATCTAATTGACAGAAAAACTATTTGGTTTGCCAACGAATATGATAAAGAAATCAGCCATCGCGTTTAAAGAAACTTATTATAGATTTGATGGCAAAACTATTCAAAAAATCTATGAATACAATAAAAACACTGGAGAACTAATCAAAACGACATATTACCGCCCCGATGTGGAACAATTAAAAATATCTTTAACTTTTAAAACCCAAATTAAAATTAAAAGGAGAAACAATCATGAAATTAATCGTTTTTTAAGGGTTAGATGGTAGCGAAAAAACTTCTCTTATCCAATTCCCTTCAACCCTAATTAAAAACTCCTCAACAATTGTATCAAGACTTAGGGAGTGTTCTCTTGGAAAGGAAATTAGAGATTTATTTTTAAATTTTCAACAAGTAGGTGATTGCCTCACTCATTTTTATTTAAGTCTCGCTAACATGGCCCAAATCCAAGCGGAATTATTTAAAAAAAACCAATTAATTATCTTAGAACGTTGGTTACCATCTACTTATGCTTATCAATTATTTCCTTTTTCCAAGGAAAAACAACAACTTTTACCTTTAACAAAAATCTTTCAGATAAATCATAAAACTATCTTAAAAAAAACTGATTTATTAATTTATTTAGATATTGACCATCTCATCGGAATAACTAGAAAGAAAAAACAAAAAAATCATCAAAGAGATCTCATTGAAAGACAATCATTAACTTATTTTCAAACCGTTCGTCAAGGATACAATCATTTTAGAGACGAGTTTTTTATTTTTTTTGGTTCACTAATAAGTGAAGAGTTAAAATGGTTTCGTCTTTTGTCTTGAAAAAAACTTTAAAATTAGGAAATTAAATTCAACAACTTCCGCAGTTAAAAAAGTTTTTTTTACGAGAAAAGATGAGGTTATACAACTGAAAAAGTGGTTTTGGTGATTATTTACAAGTTAAAAAGTTGTAACAAAATATGGGTTCAGTGGGCCCTTGACGTCATTGTGCGTATTGATTTTCACAAGTCTCTCTATAAAGCGAACCACTGATTTTTTATTTTAAAATTAATTTTTAAGACTAAAAATTAATTGATAAATTTTTTATTTCTTTCCAATTTTGATGTTGATTTTCGCATATTTCACGATTTTTTTTAATTTCATCTATTGATTTTGGAATATTTTGTTTGCTATTCAATGCTTCATCAAGATCGCTAGGCAACATAACATTATGTTTTATATTGTTATAATGCTTATTAGTTTTTTTATAAGCATCTTCGATAATACTAACTAAGTCTCGATTAGAATAATTTTTACCTCGACATTTATTTGAAATGTTTTGCAAATGCAAAAAAGTATAATAATTAATTTGATAAGGTTTGATAATATGTTTCAAAAAATTTTCTATTTCTGTATCTGAAATAGAATTAATTTTAATTTCTTTGCTAAAACGGCTTCGTAAAGCTTTATCTATTTTTTCAGGATAATTTGTCGCACCTACTAAAACAATTTTATTATTTTTTGTTTTAAATCCGTCTAATTTTGTTAATAAATTGTGAACAATATTTATTTGAGTTATGTGTGCATTACTTTCTTCTCGACTAGCTAATCCATTAATTTCATCAATAAAAATAATACATTTTTCATGTTTTTCTGCTTCTTGCCAAATCTTTTCTAATTCTTCTTTACCTTCTCCTATATATTTCTTATCAAATTTAGAAGGTTCTAATTCTATATAATATACATTAGCTTCATTACATAAAGCCTTTATTAAAAAACTTTTACCAGTTCCTGGCTCTCCATATAATAAGTAACCTTTTGGTTTTATTTGTTCAAAATTAACTAAATTATAATCAGAATTAAAATAACAAATTAAATATTGCAATTCTTCTTTTTCTTTTTGCATTCCAAAAACATCTTTAAAGAAAATTTTATTTTTTGAATTAGATGAAAATGATTTTTCATTTATTTGTTGTTCGAATATTAACGATTGTTCATTTAAAAAAAATTCATAATTTTCTATAAATTATTCATTTCAAAAAAATCATCTTTGAAATTTGTTTTTTTGATAATTTCAATAATATTTTTTTCTATTTTAATCAACTCAATAGCATTTTTTAATGCTTTAATTTGATTATTATTTTCAGATTTTATTTGTAAACTTTTATCATATTCTAGAGGATGTATTTTATTTCTGTTTAATGGAGCAACTTCTTTTTTTTCTTTAATTAATTCACTATATTTATTATCTAAATTTTTTAATTGTTGTTCTAAAAAATTAATTTTATTTTGCAAAAGTTCAAATGATTTATTATCTAATATATGCTGCAATTTTTTTCTTTTTTGCTTAAAAAAACAAAAATATTTTATTTTTTGGTTACTATTTTTAAGATTATTAGTTTGCGCTTTTATTGAATAATTTTGATTATCAAAAATTGTTAATAAAAAACAAAAAAGGAATAATAGTATAATATAATTTTTTTGTAACATCTTATTTTTTATAGACATAAAAAAATACTCCTTATATAATTATTCTTATATCAAATGGAAACAATAAACTTTTATCAAATTTTAATATAATAAATTAAATTATGATAATATTAAAAGTATTGTTTTCAAAATTGAAATTATCCTAATGAATCGCATTTCTATTCCAAAAAATATAAATTTTTATTTATATTTTTTTAAAACAAAATTACTTTAAACTAGTTTATAAAAAAATTAATAATAACACAAAAAATAATATTTTAAAATAAAAGTTAAAAAATTTCTTAAAATTTAAATAAACAAAGAAAAAAAACATATATAAAATTTTAAAAATCTTACGTCTTAATGTCTTATATTAACCCTTAATAACACTTCTTGTTATTATAATTTAAAAATATAAAGTTTAAAGATAAAATATTTAAAAAAATATCTTTTAAAACTAAAAGAATTATCATAAAAAGTTTAGACAATTTTTTTTAGTCTTAAAGAACAATTTTTAAAGAAAAAATTGTCTAAAAAAAACAGAACAGTTCAATCTTACCATTATTTATTAACTTCTAATCACAATAATGAAAAGTCAACCAGGATTAACTTATTTAAACCAAAAAAGAAAAATACCTACCAAGAAGCTAATTACCGTCCTAAAAACCAAACTCTCTTCGTCGATCCAAAAATCTTAGAAGAAATTAAACAAACAAAAATAACTTTAATTAATGATAATTTCTCTTCTAGTAATAGTAATAAACTATTACTTTCGGATTAAACCCCTCTTAAAAGTCAAAATAATCCCCTTAAACACCTCTATCCTCTATTTCAAATCAATTATCAAAATGAAACTAAAAATCAAGTGAAAGAATTAATTGGGAAAATTGATGACAATAAGTTAGAAACTTTACAATTATATCAATTAGATGCTCAAAAGCGAGATAAATATCATAAACCCACGAAAACTAACTATAAAAGAGAAAGGGTTCAACATTATTTATTATCGAAAAGAAGATTTAAAATATCTTCGATCCTTTTTAACAAAAGATAAACAAGGTTATCGAGTGAAAAAATTACGTTCTGGTTATTTATCAAATTTAAATAAAAAAGAATTAAAAACAAATAAATAATTTATAAATTACCATTTTATTACCATTAAGTTACCTTTTTATTACTATCTTATTACCGCTTTGTTACCATGTTACTTTTTCTCATTATATCCTTTTTAACAAAAAGCTTATTGAAGGAGTGATATTTGATATTTTATATCGATAATAATAATTGATACTCGATATTTGATATTATCGAATTATCATTTTTCATATCATTATTATTTGTCGATATCATAAAAACCTCTTTTTTGAAAAACAATTTTATTTTTTTAATTTATTCCAATCATTAAATCAACTTTAATTTTTAAATTAATCGCCTTACCAAGTATTTTATTATATAATTTTATTAAAAAAAATGATGAATGCGCTGAAGCGCTTATTTAATAATTATAAATAGATAAAATATAATCTATTGAATTAAATCTTTATTTTATTATTAATAGTTTGATTTTTTAAAAAAATTAAGGAGCTTTGTTAATTAAGTTTTTTTAATTAATCATTTTTGATTATAAAAAACGTTTAAATTCTTGAAAATACTCTTTTAAATTGCTAAATTAATATTAGTTCATCTAATTATAATTGAGACAACTAGTACGAGAGATACTAATTAAAAACTTTTTTTGTAAATTTTGTTACCAAAGATAACCATTATAATCAGAAACCTTGTTTGGAATTATTAAAAAATTTTAAAACATTATATATTTTGTTTAAATTTTTCATGTATTTTATTAATTTTTTTTTCATACTCGCTGTGTAATTTAGGTATATAATAAATCAATTCTTTTATTTCTTGTGGTAAATATTGTTGATTAACATAATCATTTGGAAAATTATGAGGATATTTATAATCAAAACCAATACCTAATTTACTTGCTGAATTATAACTAGTATCTTGTAAATGTTTTGGTATATTAAAGACATTACCTTGCAGAACATCTTCATAAACTTTATTAGTGGCTAAATAAGCACTATTGGATTTTTCACTTAAACACATTTCAATAATTGCCAATCCTAAAGGAATACGTCCTTCTGGTAAACCAATTTGACGAAAAGCATCAATTGCTGTTTTTACATGTATAATAATCATTGGATTAGCTAATCCAATATCTTCATAAGCGGTAATTAACATTCTTCTTATTAACGCTTCATGATCGCCACTTGCTAATAATCTTGCAAAATAATGTAAAGCTGCATCAACATCACTACCTCTAATAGATTTTTGTAATGCTGACTTTAAATTATGATGCTCATCGTTATCTTTAAAATTTATTAAATTAGCTGATGAAGAAATTTTTTTAATAATTTTTTTTGTAATTTCTTCTCCAGGATATAAATTTAAACACAATTCTAACATATTAATAGCAATACGTAAAATCTCCGCTAGACAATTGACAAATCAATAATAAAGCATCTTGTAGAATATTTAATGGTAATTTTTTATTAACGATTAACTTATTTAATCCTGTTAACATTTCTTCGGTCGTAATTCTTTCTAATTTAATGATGTTAACTCTTGAACGAATACTCGGATTAATTACAAAATTTAGATAATTGTTGTTTACATGTTTCAATTATTATTAGGATCTTATAAACACAATAGTATGTATTATTGTAATTATTTCATTTGATATTATATTTATATAAAATAAAAGAATTTATTTAAAAATCGCCAAATTAATAAGTCAAATAAAATGGTTCAAAACGTCCTTTAATAAAAAAATATTGACAAAAAAATATCCTGATTATAATATGAATATGCACTTATAAAATAAAAAATTTATAAACAAGGATTAATTTATACTAAAAATTATCCTGATTCATATTCTAAAATTAAATTTTGATATATTATATATCAAATATATATTTGATTATTGTATCTTAAGGATTTTTTATTTTTATTATGAATCCGAAATATTAAAAATAAAATTTAAAATATTTCGAAAAAAAAGAAAATTAAGGTGTTAAAAAAATTCATTCACAAAATAAAAAAGAAAATCCAATTTTATCTAATAATCAGAATATAAGATCAAAAATAAATAAAAAAAAATATTTTAAAAAATTTTTTAAATTTTTCTTTTTTTCTTTTATTCTTATCTTTTTTTCATTGTTTCTTTTTGCTTTTGCTTATTTATTTATTCAAGATACAAACCTAAAAAAGCTCAAAAATTCATCTATTCTAAATGGATTGACTTTAAAAAAGTTAGGGGTTAAAAAAAATAAAATAGAAGAAACAGCTAAAAAATATCAAAAAGAAATAAAAGGTATTTTCGAACAACACATTTCAAATTTAAATAAAATACGACAAAATATTGAAGAAAAAAATGATTTTTTAAAAAAAGAAAAAAAATATATTTTAGATAAACAAGGCTTAAAAAATCAAGTTTTAATAAATAAAAATCAAAATTTTTATCAAAAAATTTCTGACCAAGAAGAAGAAAAAATTATAAAAATTAAAGAAAAAATGATTGAAACAAATAAATTCGATTCAGAAGAAAATAAATAACTTAATTCAAACAATGCCTAAATTAATTAAAGAAATACCTAAATTAATTGAATTTCATAAATTAAATACTAATTTATTTAATGATAAGTTTTTAGGTGAATTTAAAACATTAATGCAAATAGAATGTAGGGAAAATTTTTTCAAAGACTCCATAGATAACGAAAAAATTTATTTAAGCAATGATATAAACACAATTAAAAAAGAACAAGAATCTATTTTTCTGAAACAAAAAGAAATTTTCGAAAAAGAAAAAACATTTATAGAAGATCAATTAGGTAAAATATTAAATTTATTAACAAAAGATATTAATGAAGCAAAAAACAAATTAGACAAAGAAATTAAATACTTAGATGAAAAAGAAAAAAACTTAAACTTAATACAAAAAAATTATGAACAAATAAAAGGACAATTAGAAAAAGAAAAAAAAGAAATACCTTTTGTAGAAATAGATTCAATAAACAAAGAATTCCAAAATGTTTATTCAATAACACAAAAAAACATTAATGAAATTATCAACGAAATAAAAAAAAATAAACGATGATGATCAAATACCTAATAAAATAAAAAAAGAAGATATTTATAAAGAAATAAATGATTTATTACAATTTGAAATAAAACAAAATAATACAACATTCAATTTCAATTTATCAAAAATGGATTCTTTAATAAATTCAATAAAAGAAAAACAAAAAAAACAAGAATACAAAACAAATTTATTTCAATCCACTATCGAAAAACAATTATTGAACGAAAATAAAGAATTAAACAAAATAAAAAAACAAATAGATAAGTTAATTCAAAAATTAAATAATAATAAGAATTTTAAAGATACTCAAAAGGAATTAGACAAAGGAATAGAAAATTTAAAAAATATTAAAAAAAATTTAGAAAAAGATTTTAAATTGTCAGAAATACATCAAAATCATCGATGTAACTGTCACGACGAAACTCAAAAAAAAATAAATGAATTAATAGAATATTTAAAAACTTCCCAAAAAAAACATGAAACAACTCAAAACGATTTTTTAACAAAGTTAATAAAATTAAACGAAAATTATAATGATATTGTTGATACAATTGAAAAGAAATCAACATATAATCAAAAAACAATAAACGAAATAAAAGAAAAATCAGATGAAATACAAAATAAAATAAAATTTTACTTTAACAAAATATCTGAACAAATATCTAAACAAATGCAAAATCAAATGATAAATGATACATCTAATGTTATAAATGATTTAAAAGAAGATAAAAAAGATATTGAAAATTCATTAAACGATATTTTTTATGATAATAAAAATCAAACTAAAACATCAAATGTTATAGATGAATTCAAAAAATTTAAAACAATAAATCATAAAAATTTTAATTTTTTAGAAAAAGTTTCAAAATTAAAAGACATAAATATTATTTTAGGACAAAAAAAACAAATACAGAAGACATATTAAAATTATTAACAAAAGATATTGAAAATATAGAAAAATCATTTGAGACCGAAAACAATTATTTAAAAGAAAATATCATTGATCTTTTTATATATAAAAACAAAAATAGATCTAATTCATTAAAATCAAATTTAGAGTCAAATTTAAAGTCAAATGAAGATAAATTAAATGAAATATGCAATGAAGATTTCATTTGTGATAAAAATAAATTTTTAAAAAAACCATCATATGAAAGACTTAAAGAAAAATTAAGTACAAACAACAATGAAATTAAAACAACTTTACATGAATTAGGCCATACTTTAGTATGTTTATATCATATTTCAGATAAAGAACAAATTAAAGAAATAATAAAAAAGTAACAATTATACCTAAAGGTAATATAAAAGGATATCTGAGATATCTAAGTAGAAAAGAATCATTAAGTGATAATAATAAAGAATTAAGAATTAAATTAGGAGGACTGGCGGTTGAGTATCATTTAAAATGGTACAATTGGTAATCCACATGTTTAGGTCAAACCGTTTTTTTATAGTTAATATAAAAAAACGGTTTGG
>NZ_CEAFKD010000007.1:0-12354 GCF_978563805.1 Brinjal little leaf phytoplasma | reverse complement strand
AAAATAGCTCAATTGGTAGAGCAACTGACTTGTAATCAGTAGGTTACGGGTTCGATTCCTGTTTTTGGCACCAATCAAAAAAATGTCCCGTTAGCTCAGTTGGTAGAGCACTTGACTTTTAATCAAGGTGTCAAAGGTTCGAGTCCTTTACGGGACACCATTTATAAAAATAAACAATATATTTAGAATGCCTGGATGGTGGAATTGGTAGACACGTGGGACTTAAAATCCCATGGTTAAAAGCCGTGCCGGTTCAAGTCCGGCTCTAGGTACCATTACAGGGGTTTTAGCTCAGTTGGTAGAGCACCTGTCTTGCACACAGGATGTCAGCGGTTCGAATCCGCTAAACTCCACCATGTTTAATTAATAATTGTTTAATTTATAATATTAAAGTGTATAATATAAAGAGAATAGTAATATAAAAAAATATAAAATAAAAATAACAACTCAGACTTAAGGCGGTATAGCTCAGTTGGTCTAGAGCGTTCGGTTCATACCCGTGAGGTCGAGGGTTCGAATCCCTCTTCCGCCACCAAAGGACCTGTAGCTCAGTTGGTCTAGAGCTACCGGCTCATAACCGGTTGGTCGTAGGTTCGAATCCTACCAGGTCCACCATTATTTGACTTAATTTTGGAGAAATACCCAAGTGGTTTAAGGGACCAGTCTTGAAAACTGGAAGGTCTGAAAGGACGCGGGGGTTCGAATCCCTCTTTCTCCGCCAAGCTTGTTAAAGTTATTTTTTATATTTTTTTGAGTTATGTGCGATCGCGGGATAGAGCAGTTTGGTAGCTCGTCGGGCTCATAATCCGAAGGTCGGAGGTTCAAATCCTTCTCCCGCAACCAATTAAATTAAAAAAATTAAATTAGATGATATTAAATTAAAATAAAAAAAGGTCTGGTGGTGTAGTGGTTAACATGCTTGCCTGTCACGCAGGAGATCGCGGGTTCGAATCCCGTCCGGACCGCCATTGTTTTGAAAACTCAAGGTTCTGGCTCTGTAGCTCAGTCGGTAGAGCAGTGGCCTGAAGAGCCTCGTGTCGGCAGTTCGATTCTGCCCGGAGCCACCATTATAAATAAATTTTTTGATTTTTTTAAAGTTAAATTTTTTTAAAGAAATATTTTATTATATTTTATTTATTTTTCGTTGAATTTATTATAAAAATAATATAAAATTAGAAAGAAATAAGTAATTGAAAAGAAAAAAATTTTTTTTAAAAAAAGTTAATTTTTTTTTGTTTTTTTTTGTTTTATATTTTTCTATATTTAATTTACATTATATAAAAGCTGTTAATAATGATAAAAAAATTGATGATTTTTCAATGATAACATCAACAAAAAAAGAAGAGTCTTTAGTATCGGATACTAATTTAAATACGGAAGAAAAAAAAGATAATTTTGTTATTAAAAAAATTAAATTTAATGATAATACTAGTGTTTTTAAAGATTTAAAAAAACAAAAAGAAACGTCTTCTTCTGATAATAAGGTAGATGATTTAAGTATATTTTTTGATTCTAAAAATGAAGAAATAACTATTTTAAAAAAAGAATATAAAAAAGATTTCAATACAAAACATCCAATAATAGGTTGGAAACATGATTTAGGTTGTTTATTTTCTAAGAAGATTAGAGTATTTTATAATGTTGGTTGTCAAATCCAAACTGTGCCATGCGCTTCTTTTCAAGAATGTTTAAATATAAAACAATTTATTTTTAGTTTGTTAGATAAACATATTCCTAAAATAGATTTTTTGTTTAATTTTTTAGATTTTTCAGGTTTGAAAGAAACATTTATTGATAATAGATACGAAAAAACAAGTTTAGAATTTGTTTGTTTTTTTTCTTTATTGAAAAAAGATCCTTCTTTAGGTTATTTTTATTTTAAAGATATAGATATCCCTAATATTAATTCTGTAAACATTTCTTTTTGTAATTGTAAAGTTCCTGGTTATTCTATTTTAGATTTAATTTTTGAAATTACTAATTTAGAAAATGAAGATTTAATTATTTTTAAAAAACATTTAATAAATTATTTTGCTCATTTAAATAAAATGGATGAAAAACAAATATCTCATAAAGAAATTGATATTTTGACTGAAGAATTTTTAGAAAATATTTTGGATTTCAGTGATATTGAAACTTTAGATAAAAATTTTCTTTCGCATTTAATTAAGAAACTAAGTATTTTTTTTGTTCCTAAAATTTTTTCTTTTCATTGTTCAGTAGATTATAAAAACACAAAACCTATTAAAGAAATGAACTTTGAAGCATCTTCTGAAATAGAACATAAAACTATAGGTTTTTTATTGCAGATACAAAAAAATGAAGATGATGTTTTTTATCTTTGTTTTTATGAAATTTTTCAAGATGAATATAAAAATGACGAAAAGTTAAGATTTATAGAAAAAGTTTTAATTTTTAATTCAAAAACAAAAGAACATTCTTTTTTTAATCATTTAGCTATTAATATTAAACAAAATAAAAAAATATTTTTGAAAAAAGCTAATTTATTTGGAGTTTCTAAAATATAATTTTTTTATTTTGTTTTTTCTTTTTTAAATTTTTTTTGTTTAATAGCAAAATATATATAATATTATTAAAGTATTTTTTATTTTGAAAAAAAGTATGAAGGAAATATGATAAATATGAATTTTTTACAAAATATTGATCCTAAAAGGATCACACCAGAAGATTTTCTTGTTGTAATCGAAATTCCTATAGGTGATAAAAAAAAATATGAAATAGATAAAGAAACAGGCTTATTAAAATTAGATCGTATTTTAAATACTTCTTTTGTTTATCCTTCAAATTATGGTTTTATTCCTTTAACACTTTGCGATGATAAAGATCCTTTAGATGTTTTTGTTTTATCTCGCGAAAAATTCGATCCAATGGTTCTGGTCCAATGTAAGCCTATTGGAGTTATTGAAATGATTGATAACGGAGAATTAGATGAAAAAATAATTGCTATCCCTGTGAAAGATCCTTTTATGTCAGAATATCAAGATATTCATAATATTCCTAATTCTTTTTTAATAGAAATGAAACATTTTTTGATTCATTATAAAGATTTAGAAAATAAAACTGTTTTTATAAAAAAATTAGAAGGCAAAAATAAAGCTTTAAGTGTAATCCAAAACGCTTTAAATAAATATCGAGAAAAATAATTTTTATTTAATTAAATATACCATAATTAAAATTAATTTAATTTAATTCAAAATATTAAAGAATTCTTGCGTTATTTATTATTTATACAAAACGCAATAATTCTTTATTGAAAAAAAGTGATCGAAAATAATGATAAAAATAATTTTAACTAATAAAAAAGCTTTTTATGATTATTTTTTAGACAAAAAATATGTTGCCGGTATTCAATTATTAGGGAACGAAGTAAAAGCTATTCGATTGAAAAAAGTTAATATAGATAATGCTTATATAAATATTGAAAATAATGAAATTTTTGTTTTTAATATGTTTATTGATAAATATATTTCTTGTAATAAGTTTGATCATGATGAAAAAAGAAAAAAAAAACTTTTATTAAAAAAAAGAGAAATTTTGCAAATTAAATCTAAAATTAAAATAAAAGGTTTTAGTGTTGTTCCAGTCAAAATTATTTCCCAGAGACATTTATTAAAGTTAGAAATTTATTTAGCTCGGGGGAAAAAGAAATTTGATAAAAGATCGATATTAAAAAAGAAAGATGATGATTTAAAAATTAAAAAAACTTTAGCTTATATATAATAAAGTTTTAAACTTTTAAAAAAACATTTTAATTATTTTTTTAATGATTATTTGTAATATTTAAAAAAATTTTAAATTTTTTAATAATAAGAAATAAAATTTATTTTATTGAAATACAATTATTTTTTTAATTAAAATAAATTTTATGAAAATAATAAAAGACAAACTATTATGTTTGTCTTTTATTTTAATTTTAAAAAAAAATAATTTTTAATTTATGATAGTAGTGAATAAATTGAATTTTTGTTTTTTTTAAGTGCGAAAAAAATTCCACATTTATATAAAAATAAAAAAAATAGATATTTTTATTTTTATAAATTAGTTTTTTTATTTATTTTTTTAATTTTATTTTTTTTTGTAGAATTTCATAATTTCTATAGACATTTTATTTATAAAATCATGAAATTTATATAAAAAATGTTTTGATGTTATTATTTGTTCGTTTATACTAGAATCAATTACTTTGTATAAAGAAGCTCCTAACACAATACCTATTAAAAAAATCATCAATTTATTCAACATAATTTTTTTATTATCCTTTTTTTATTTATTTTTTATTTATTTTTATGATCTTATTTAAAATAAATAATTTTATTATAATTATTTATTTTAGACCACCATTATAATTTTATCATATATTATTATTGTTTTTTTTCTTATATTTTTTATAAAAAAACTTACTTTACTTATAAATTAGTAAAGAAATTTTTTATATTTTATTTATTATTTATTTTATTTTTTTATTGATATATTTTTTAACTTTTAAAAATATACTTTTATATAAATAAATATTATAATATTTATGTAATTTATTAAATTAAAAAAATAAAGGAGTTTTTAAATATCATATATTAATAAAATTTTGGCTCGTGAAATTTTAGATTATAGGGGAAATCCTATGTTAGAAGTAGAAGTTCATGCTTTAAATGGTTTTTCAAGAAAAGCTATTGTTACATCAGGAGCTTCTACAGGTGAGCGCATGAAGCTGTAGAATTGAGAGATAAAGATCCTAAAAGATTTTTAGGTAAAGGTGTTTTGAAAGTAGTTGAAAATATAGTTAAGATTATTGAACCAGAATTGGGAAATATTTCTGTTTTAGAACAAAATTTTGTTGATCAAAAATTAATTGATCTTGATGGCGTTCCAAATAAATCTAAGTTAGGTGCTAATACTATTTTAGGAGTTTCTTTATAGCATGTGCTAGAGAAGCAGCTGATTATTTAAATTTATAATTTTATGAATATATCCGAGGAATTCAACCTAAAAAAATACCTGTTCCGATAATTAATGTTATTAATGGTGGAGGGTTCATGCATCTAATAATGTTGATTTTCAAGAATTTATGATTTTACCTACTAATTTTTCTTCTTTTAGAGAAACTTTACTTTGCGTAACAGAAATTTTTCATCATTTAGGCAAAATTTTAAAAAAAAATTACCAACTACTGTCGGAGGTGAAGGCGGATATAATCCTGATTTAAATTCTAATTAAGAATCTTCACAAGAAATTATTCAAGCTATTAAAAATGCTGGTTATAAACCGGGCGAAGATGTTTTTTTAGGTATATGGGGATGTTGTCACTTAATAATTTTATGATAAAACAATAAAAAAATATGTTTTAACTTCGGAAAATAATAAAGCTTTGAATATAAAGCTTTGAATATCGAAGAATTAGTTTCTTATTATGAAAATATAGTAAATCAAATATCCTATAATTTCTATTGAAGATGGATTAGACGAAAATAATTGGGAAGGAGGAAGCTTTTAACAAAAAAAGATTAGGTCATAAAATTTAATTAGTAGGATATGATTTATTTGTTGCAAATGTGAATAAATTATCTAAAGGTATCGAAAAGAAAATAGGAAATTCTATTTTAATTAAATTAAATCAAATTTGTTACTTTATCAGAAACTTTAGCTACTATTGAAATGGCTAAAAAAACTTCTTATACAGCTGTTATTTCTCGTTGTAGCGACGAAAATTGAAGATACTACTATAGCTGATTTAGCTGTTGCTGTTAATGCGGGACAAATTAAATCTGGTTCTGCTTCAAGAAATGATAGAATACCTAAATATAATTAATTATCAAGAATTGAAGAAAAATTAACAAAATCTTCTTATTTAGGATTAAAAAGTTTTTTTTAAAAAAATAATGTTTGCGAATATAATAAATAATATTAAAAAAAATTCAAAAATTATTTTTTTATAATTAACAAAAAAATAATTAAAGAGGGGTTTTTTTGAATAAATTTGTAGGTTTAATTATTCTTGATGGATTAGGATTTAACATCGTAAAAAGACAATAATGCTTTTTATTTAGCTAAAACTCCTTATTTGGATTATCTTTTATCTAATTTCCCGAACACTAGTTTAAAAGCTTCTGGCGAAGAAGCAGGTTCACCTGAAGGTTAAATGGGAAATAGTGAAGCGGGAAATTTGAATTTAGGAGCTGGAAGAGTTATTTGATCAATATTTAACTAAAATAAACAAATCCATCCGTAATAAAGAATTTTTTACAAATAAAGCATTTTTAAAATCGATAGAACATGCTAAAAAAATAATAGCAAAATACATTTGTTAGGGGATTAGTTTCAGATGGTGGTGTTCAATTCTCGGCATTTGAACCATTTTAAAGCTTTGTTAGATTTAATTAAAATGCATCAATTAGAACAAAAAACACATTTACATGCTTTTATAGATGGCAGAGATACAGAGATCCTTATTCAGGCAAAGGTTATATTCGACAAATTTTTAATTATGGTTTTCAATTAGGTTTTGTTAGCAGGAGATATTTCACTTTAGATCGTGATAATAACTGGGATCGTATTAATTCAGTGTATAATATGTTAACTTCTTGTGAAGCTGATATAAATCAAATCTCCTTTAAAAGGGATTAAAGAATTTTACAATATAGGGGGGGGTTACTGATGTGAATTCAATCCCGCCCTTTATTGTTGATTTAAACAGTCTTATTGAAGAATAATGATAGTATTATTTTTGTTAATTTCCGTTTTGATTGTATTATGCGTTTAGCAACGGCTTTTATTTAATCCTTCAAAAAAAGAACATTTTCAAACTGTAGGAAAAAAGTTTTTCGAAGGCAAAAAAATAGTTCAAAATTGTTTTATGGTTTACATGACGCCTTATTTTCAATATGTTTCAGAAATAGTTGCATTTGAATCAGAAAATTTAAAAAATATTTATGGTGAAATTATTTCTCATCATGGAATGAGTCAATTAAGAATTGCTGAAACCGAAAAATATCCTCATGTGACTTTCTTTTTTTGATGGCGGGAAAGATCAAAATTTTTCTAATGTTGATAAAATTTTGATTCCTTCTCCTGTAAAGTAAAAACTTATGATTTACAACCTGAAATGAGCGCGTATTTAGTAGCAAAAGAAGCTAAAAAAGCAATTTTATCTCGAAAATATCAAACTATAGATCTTGAATTTTGCTAACACCCGGATATGGCAGGTCATAGCGGCTCTTTAGAGGTAACAATTAAAGTTGTTTAAGCAGGCGGATATTTGTTTAAAAGAAGTGGTAACGGCTATTTTAGAAATTGGTGGTATTCCTTGTATTGTTGCTGATCATGGTAATGCAGAACAGATGAAAGATCATAAAGGCGAACCACATACAACTCATACAACTCATCAAGTTTCTTTTATTTCGGTTAATAATAAATTTGATTTACAATCTGATGGTACTTTATGTGATGTATTACCTACTTTACTACAATTGTTAGATATACTTCAGCCTAAAGAAATGACGGGCAAAAGTTTAATTTTAAATTTTCGTTAAATTTTAAATTCATTTGTATTTTTTGCCTAATTAAACAAAAAAATAATTAATTTTTTTATTAAAATATGATAATTGAACATATATTTATTAATAAAAAATTTATTTTTTGTAAAAAAAATAATATTTCAAAAGTTAAAAGGATTATTATAAATGATAAATAAAGAAAAAAATATGAAAATAGCAGTTTTAACTTCAGGAGGAGATGCTCCAGGAATGAATAGCGTTGTTAAAACTATTGTTTCTTTAGGATCCCAAAAAAATATTTGTGTTTATGGAGTTAAAGATGGTTATTTAGGTTTATATAATAATGAAATAGATATTTTAAATGATAAAGAAATACCACGTATTATGAATGTATCAGGTACTTTTTTAGGTAGTGCTCGTTTTCCTTCTTTTCAATATGATTCAAGTATACCTAAAAAATGTGCTCAAAATTTAAAAAATTTAGGTATTGAGAGATTAATTATTATTGGTGGCAACGGTTCTTATCACGGAGCTATGAAATTGGAAGAATTAGGTATAAAATGTATATGTATCCCAGCAACTATTGATAATGATATTAATAAGACTGATTTGGCCATTGGTTTTAGTACAGCCGTTAATAATATAATAGATGTTATTGAAAAATTACGCGATACTGCTTGTTCGCATAATAGATGTATTATTGCAGAAGTTATGGGAAGAGATAAAGGTGATTTAGCTTTTTATAGCGGAATAGCTTCGGGAGCAGATTTAATCGTCACTAAAGAAAATTTTGTTTCCGAACAATTTATTTTAGATAAAATTAAGGAATTTAAAACACAAAATAGAAGACATGTTATTGTTGTTATTACTGAGCATATTTTAAACGTTCATGATTTAGCTAAGAAAGTTGAAAGTTATAGCGGATTCGAGACAAGAGTTCAAGTTTTAGGACATATACAAAGAGGTGGAACGCCTACTGCAGAAGATCGTTTTTTAGCGGTTAAAATGGTTTATTATGCTTTCGAATTATTAAATAAAAATATCCATGGTTGTGCTATAGGTATACAAAAAAATAAAATATTTCATTTGAGTTTGGATACTACTTGTAATAGCAATAATATTTCTAATGAATTATTTCATTTTATTAATTATTTATAATTATTAAACTAAAAAAAACATTCATAAAAATTTTTGTTAATGATTTTCGATATTTCTGTAAGGAAGACATATAATGCAAAATTCACTTACTAATTTGGATATTTCTAAGATTTTTAATAAAAAAATTTTATTAAGAGTTGATTTGAATGTTCCTTTGGATGATGATGGTTTTATTATTGATGATAATAAGATCAAATCTATTTTACCTACTCTTAAATATTTAACAAAAATCAAGGTAAAATAATTCTTTTGTCTCATTTAGGTAGAATCGAAAAACAAGAAGATTTAAGCAAATTCAGTTTAAAAGTAGTCGCCGAAAGATTATCTTTTTATTTAAATCAACAAGTTAAGTTCGTTCCTTTAACTAGAGGTAAATTATTAGAATCGGAAATTAATAATTTATCTCCAGGTTCTATTTTATTGATGGAAAATACTCATTGTGAAGATCTTAATGATAAAAAAGAAAGTAAAAACGATCCCCAATTAAGAAAATATTGGGCTTCTTTAGGAGATCTTTTTGTTAATGATGCTTTCGGTATGTGCCATAGAACACATGCTTCTAATGTAGGGATAGCAACTTACATTAAAGAAAAATGTTTAGGTTTTTTGATTGAAAAAGAAATTAAATTTTTAAATCAAATTATGGATCACCCTAAAAGACCATTAGTAGCTATTTTAGGAGGCGCTAAAGTATCTGATAAAATTAAAATTATTGAACAACTTCTTACAAAAGTAGATTTTCTTTTGATTGGGGGCGCCATGTCTTTTACTTTTTGGAAAGCTCAAGGTTTTCAAATAGGTAATAGTTTATTAGAAGAAAATGAAATTCCTTTAGTTCAAAAATTATTAAATTCGGTTGAAGGCAAAAAAATTTTTTTGTCTCAAGATTTTGTTTGTGGTTCATCATTTTCTTCAGATACAGAAGCTATTGTTTTTGATTATAATAAGATTCCTTCTGGAATGATGGGATTAGATATCGGTCCTAAAACTATTTATCTTTTTAAATATTATCTTATGTCTGCGAAAACAATTGTATGGAACGGACCTCTTGGAGTATTTGAATTCGAAAAATTTTCTCAAGGTACAAAAATGATAACCCAAATAATTAGTGGATTGAATAAAAATAAATTTATTAAAATTGTGGGCGGCGGAGATACTGCGGCAGCAGTATTTAAGTTTCAACTAGAGAATAATTTTAGTCATATTTCTACTGGCGGCGAAGCTTTTTTAGAATATTTAGAAGGAAAAAAAATGTTAGCCTTAGAATGTATAAAAAAAATTTAGAAATTAGGAGACATTAGATATAAAAATGAAAATAGCAATCAATGGATTAGGACGTATAGGAAAACTATCTTTTCGTGTTTTATTCGGGAAATCTAATATTGATATTGTGTGGCGATTAATGATTTAGCAACTCCAGAAACTTTAGCTTATTTATTGAAATATGATAGCGCTCAAGGTTCTTATAAAGTAAATAATATTTCTTTTGATCAAAATAATTTAATTGTAGAAGGTAAAAAGATTTTGCTTTTTCAAGAGAAAGATCCTCAAAATTTACCTTGGAAAAAGTTAGGAGTAGATATTGTTTTAGAATGTACTGGTTTTTTTACAAACGAAGAAAAAGCTAAATTACATTTGAAAGCAGGTGCAAAAAAAGTTTTAATTAGTGCTCCTGCTAGCGGTAATATTAAAACAATTGTGTTTAATGTTAATGATGATATTTTGACAAAAGAAGATCATATTGTTAGTAGTGCTTCTTGCACAACTAATTGTTTGGCTCCGATTGTTAAAGTGTTAAATGATAATTTTGGTATTAATCAAGCTTTTATGACTACTGTTCATAGTTATACAAATGATCAATCACTTATTGATCAAAATCATTCTAAAGGTATTTTGCATAGAAGAGGAGGAGCTGCAGCTTGTAATATGGCTCCAAGTTCTACTGGAGCTGCTAAAGCTATTGGTTTAGTTATCCCAGAATTAAAAGGTAAAATAGATGGCATGGCGATTAGAGTGCCTACTTTAAGCGGCTCTTTAGTAGATTTAACAGCAGAATTAAATCAAGAAGTAACACCAGATATAGTGAATAAAGTGTTTAAAAAAAATGTCAATGAAACTTTAGCTTATATTGAAGATCCTATTGTGTCATCTGATATTATCGGTTCTTTATATGGTTCTTTATATGATTCTAATACTATTCAGGTTTTAAAAGAAAGACCTCGTTTTGTGAAGTTAATTTCTTGGTATGATAATGAAATGAGTTATGTAAGCCAATTAGTACGTTTACTTGATAAAATGATTCATTTAATTCAATAATATTTTGTTAATGTTTCTTTATAAAATGAAATTATATTGTATTTTAGTTTTGATTTTTCTATAATCAGATCTAAAGAAGGGATAAAAAATAAAGATTGTTAACTTCAGATAAAAAAATAATAAATAAAGCTCATGAGAAAGGATATGCTATTATTCAAGCAAATATTAATAATTTAGAATGGATAAAGACTATTTTACAAACTGTTGACAAATTAAAATCTCCTGTTATTTTAGGAGTTTCCGAAGGAACAGCAAATTATATGGGAGGTTTAAAAACTATAGCTTCTTTAGTTAAAAATTTAGATTCTTTTTATAATATTTCTGTTCCTGTTATTTTACATTTAGATCATGGATCTTATGAAGGCGCATTTCAAGCTATTGAAGCCGGATTTAATTCAATTATGTTTGATGGAAGTCGTTATCCTTTTGAAGAAAATTTAAAAAAAACAGAAAAAATTGTGCAAATATGTCATCGCAAAGGTCTTTTAGTTGAAGCTGAAGTAGGTAGTATTGGTGGTCAAGAAGATGGTATTACAGGTAATGGAGAAATCGCAGATCCTTATGAATGTTACAAAATTGCTCAATTAGGTGTTGATATGTTAGCTGCTGGCATTGGTAATATTCATGGTCCATATCCTTCCAATTGGAAAGGTTTAGATTTGGATGTATTTAAAAAAATTCGAGAATTAACTAATAACCAAATTCCTTTAGTGCTTCATGGAGGATCAGGGATTCCTGATTCGATGATTCAAAAGGTTATTTCTTTAGGGGTAGTTAAAATAAATGTTAATACTGAATTTCAAATTGTTTTTGCTCAAGCTACTAGAAAATATATTGAAGAAAAAAAAGATTTATTAAAAAAAGGTTATGATCCTAAAAAATTATTCAAACCAGGTTTTTTAGCTATAGAAAAAGAACTTGAAAAGAAATTAACTCTTTTTAAAAGTATTAATCGATTTTAAATATTTTTATTTAAGGAGAAGATAAATTATTTTTTAAATTATTAATAAATATTTTGTATGGTTTTTTTCTAAGTTATATTTTAATATTTATTTTCGTTATTCTTTGATAAATTTATTTTTATTGTTTTTTTATAAAAAAACAATAAAATAATAGAATAAACAAAAATACAAAAAAAACAATAAAGAATATTTTATGTTTAGATTGTAAAGAATTATTATTTTTTTCTTTTTGAATACTATTTGTATAATTAACTAAAACTTTTCCTGGATATTCTTTAGATTTAATAAACGCTTCTGTTTCTGATGGTTGATTTTCAACTGTTAAATCAATTTGATTTAATTGAGGATTCAATCTTCGAATACGTTCTATAATATTTTTTTCATTACTTTCTTCTATTTTTCCTAGATCT
>NZ_CEAFKD010000006.1:0-25726 GCF_978563805.1 Brinjal little leaf phytoplasma | reverse complement strand
TCTTCTTCTATTATTAAATTAATTTTATTTAATTCAGGATTTAATTGTTTAACACGATCTATAATATTTTGTTTATTAAGTTTTTCGATATATCCTAGCTTTCTTGTTTTAATTAATTCGTGCAAATAAGCTTTTTTTTGTGTTGTTGGCGTTTCTGGTTTGACATCATTATATATTCTATTATTATCAACAGCATTCATTTTATATTTCGTAATAAAAATAAAAAATAAAAAAATAAAAATATAAAAAAAATATTTTAAATTTTTTAATTTATAAATTTTATCTTTTATCATAAATTTATATGTCGCTACCTTTACTTTATTTTTAGCAGAATATATAAATACAAATTAGATCAAAAGTTAAAATTAATTGAATCAAAATAATTTATTAAAATATTTTTTAAATTTATTTTTTTTATTTTGTTAGATAAAAAAACCTCCTTTAAATAATTTAAATTTTTAAAAATGTATCTAAAATACATTATATTAAAAATATTATAAAAAATCAATGATAATTAAAAAAAACCATTTATTTATTAAAATTAAAATAATTTTTTATCAAAAAAAATATAAATTGAATCTTTTTTTGAATAAAGAAATAATTAAATTCAAAAAAATAGATAAAAAAATGAAAATTTTTTATTAAAAAACTATTTGATGTATTCATATAAAAATATAATATTTTTCTTTTTTTAAAAAAATTATATTTTTTGCAAAAAATTAAAATAATAAAATTATTAAATGAATTATTTATATAATTTTTTTAAAAAAAGAATAGTTACAAAAAACTGTTTTTACCGAATATTTACAACAATTTATTTTTTTATTTATTATTTCCTATTGACAAAATGTTTTTTAATTTATAGAATATATTTAATGTTTTTTTTGTAAAAATTTTTTTGTAAATCAAACATATTTAACTTTTATTTTTTCTGAGATAAACATATTTTAAATAAATGAATCTTGAAATTTGTCGTATAAATTTAAATAAAAAGTAATAAATGTTTTTTTATTTAAATAAAAAAATCATTTTCGATAAATTAAATTTTTTATTATAATAAAAATAAAATATTTTATGAATAAATAATAAAAAAAACATTTCATTCAATAAAAACTATAAAACAATTTTAGATGAAATTTTTTTGATTTTTTTTCACTATTGTTTCATGATTAAAAGTATTCAATTGATATTTTTAAAGATATTTCGAGAACAAGATATTTAGAAAACATAAAAAAATTATTTTTTTTGATAGATTTTTGTTGAATAATTAAATAAAACAGCAGATTATTGATATGATATAAATATTTCAAGAATTTTTTAATAGTTATAAATTATATAAAATCAAAATGAAAAGATAAAGAACAAAAAAGACTTTAATACATGAATTAAAATATTTATTTTAAACCATAAATAAGGTTTTTTTATTTTTTCGATATTTCTTGATTAATAGTCTTTTTTCAGTTTTATCTTTTCTTTACTTTTTTAGAATAAAATATTTGTCGAAAATAATATAAAAAAATAAAAATATTTTAGTATATTTAGGGAAAATTATTTTTTTAATCTAAATATATACATTAATATATTTAAATTTTTTTTCTATTATTATTTTTTTATTCCATATAATTGATTTTAGTTAAATTTTAAATTTTTACTATTGTTTGAAATTTTAATTATGAGTTTGTTGTTGTAATAATTATTATTTTTTTGATAAATATCAAAGATTTTATTAATAAAAAATGATGCATCATAATTAATTTTTTCAAAAAATAAAAATAAATATTAAATAAGGAAATGACAAAATGAGTCTTGATGGTAAATACATTATTAAAATAAAAAATTTAAATAAATCTTTTTATAATAAACCAATTTTAAAAAATATTAATTTAAATATTATAGATAAAGAAATATTCACTATTATTGGCCATTCAGGTTCTGGCAAATCCACTTTATTAAGATGTTTAAATTTATTAGAAGAACCAGATTCTGGAGAAATAATAATAAATAATGAAAATATTGTAAATAAAAATATAAATATATCTAAAGTTAGAATTAAAGTAGGTATGGTTTTTCAAAGTTTTAATTTATTTGAAGAAAAAAATGTTTTAGAGAATTGTTGTTTAGCTCCGATGAAAGTTTTAAAAATATCTCCGTCAGAAGCTGAGGAAATCGCTTTCAAAAAATTAAGATATTTTGGTTTAGAACAATTTGCATATAAAAATATTAAACAATTATCAGGAGGACAAAAACAAAGAATAGCGATAATTAGAGCTTTATGTATGGAACCAGAAATTCTTTTATTAGATGAACCTACTTCAGCTTTAGATCCGGAATCTTCTGAAGAAGTTTTATCGGTCTTAAAAAAATTAGCTTCACAAAAAAAAATGACTTTTGTTATTGTATCTCATGAAATTAAATTTGCTAAAAAAGTTTCTAATACTATTTGTTTTATGGAAGATGGTAACATAATAGAAAAAGGACCATCTAAAGAAGTATTTGAAACAAATAAATATCCAAAATCTAAATCTTTTTTTGAAGAATTTTGATCATTTTATTTTGAAATCAAACAAAAAATAATAAATTTTTTTATTTATATTGCTTTTTACTCGATCAATAATATTTTTTTGTTAGATTAATAAAATTTATCTGAAATAAATAAATATTTTTTTTGAATTGAACAATTTAAAGAATATCAGATTTATATAATTTGCATATATAGTACAGTTTTTATTTGTTTTCGATGATATTAATTTTTTTATAAAAAACTAATTATATAAACTTTTAGAAAGGAAGAATTTAAAATTTATGAAGAATATAGAGATTATAAAGAAATATCTTACTAAAAAATGGAAACAAAATTTATTGATTTTCTTTATATTTCTTTTTGTTATTTTTTTAAATCATTATGTTTTAGCAATGAATACAACAAAAAAAAATACAAAAAAAGATTCAATTGTTTTAGCGACTAATAATTTTACTCCTCCTTTATCTTTTGATGGCGAAGGAACACGTAATGGAATAGAAACAGATAATGGTGAAAAAATTAGCGGTTCAGATGTTTTTTTGATGAAAGATATAGCAGACAAATTAAACAAGGATTTAAGAATTAAAATTTATAATGTAGAAGGTTGTATAAACAATCTTGAACTTGGGCAAGTAGATGCTATTATAGGAATGTTAGATATAACAGAAGAAAGACAAAACAATTTTTTAGCTATTCCATATAGTAATGTGGATTTGTCTATTTTAATTAGAAATGATGATAACATCGATCACGATATTATCGAATCCAAAAAAAATAAAAAAGATGGCAGTATATCTTTAGAGTTTCTTAAAAAGAAAAATGGCGACAAAATTATTTTGTCTACTATAACAGGTTGTAGTCATGACATTCGTAAATACAAATTTGATCGTTTTACAGATATAGACAAAAAAGATGGCAAAATTAATTTAGTTTGTCGCGAACAGTCTATTTATTGCGCTAAAGCAGTTGAACAAAAAGAAGCAGATGCTTTTATTTTAGAATATCCTGTTTTAAAAAATTTAGCCGAAAGTGAACAAAACAGAGGCAAATTTAAAGTTTTTAAATTAAATGATAAGGATTTAAAATTAAAACCTTTAGGTATTTTTTTAAAAAATGATGATAAAGGCAGAAAATTAAAAGCAAAAATTGAAAAAGAATTAAAAGAATTAATAAATGTTCCGAACAAAGAAGGAGAAATGTTGAATATAAATACATCATTACAAGATTATTGGGCAACTGAATATTCAAAAAAAGCTCAAGAAGATTATGAATGTATACAAGTCAAAGAAAAAGAACAAATGCAAAAAAACTTTATACAAAGAATATGGCAAGAAATTCCTAAATATAAGCAAGGTTTTATTATTTCTTTAACAGTTGCTGTTAATAGCCTTTTTTTAGGTTTTATCCTTTCTTTATTTTTCTTTAGAGTCAAGATATCTGTTGAAAATAATAAAAAAACTCAAAAAAATATTTTAATGTATTTGCAAAAAATATTTTCTTTTTTAATTGACATCTTAATGAATATGTTTGAATCTGTTCCTGTTATTGTTTTAGCTTTGTTATTTCATAGTGTTTTGGCTAAGAATTTTGAATTTTTCAAAACTTCTTTAAATGCTTTTTATGTTGCTATAATTGTTATTTCTTTAGGCACTACTATTGATTTTACCCATAAAATGATGCATAATAATAAATTCTTGGATAAAGGACAAATAGAGGCAGCTTATGCTTTAGGAATGAATCAAAAACAAGTATTTAAAGAAATTATTTTTTCTCAAATTTTAAAAAGAACTATTCCTTCTATTAAAAATCAATTTATTATTAACATAAAAGAAACTGCTGCATTTTCGATTATCGGTTTAATTGATTTATTGTGGGTAGCCAAACGTAACGTATCTAAAACTTATGATGTAATAATACCTTTTGTAGTTGTCACTTTGATTTATATATTTTTAGTAAGTTTGATCCAAACAGCAAGTAAATTTAAAATAACTAAAAAAAAGAAAAGTTAAATTTTTAAAAAAATAAAAAATTTTTAAAAACAATTGAATACGATTATATATTTTTTACTTCTATTTTTTTATTTTAAAAAGAGGAGACTCTATTTTATAATAGAGTCTTTTTTTAATAATATCTAAAATAATACAACAACAATATATTAAAAATATAAATTTATTTATTATCTTGTTAATTATAAATTTTTGTAAATAAATTCGTTTTTAATACTGAAAAAGATAAGACTAGTTAAAAAAACTATTCTTTTTTTTAAAACAACGAGGATTTTAAACAATGAATTTATTTACCAAAAATTTATAAACAAGGAACATACTTTGGACATCATTATTTTAAAGTTTTTTTATTTGATATTTGAAAAAATAAAGTAAAATAAAATAATAATTAAAAAAGATTTATAAAAATGATTGAAAAAATAAAAAAATTTTAAACATTATTTTCGTTTTAATTTTAATCACAAGCATTAGTTTAAATTTATATCTTTTATATCTGAAATTTAACCCACAAAAACAAAATTTGGAATCGAAAAAATTATTAACTTGGGATCAAAATTCAATTACTCGAAGAGAATACGAAGAAACAAATTCAAAAATATAAAAATCAATGTGATTTCAAACCAGTTAAATATGATTAGATTGAGAATAAAAAAATATTAGGCGAAAGTGATTGCGCTTTATATACAAATGAAAACAAAAATTTTATTCGAACAGGACATCTTTTTCAAAGCAAAATTCACCCAGATTAAGATGGAAAAATTTATTATGAATATTAATGAAGGAAGATTTTATTCTGGCGGAATATAAGAACACCTTATACAGATAATAAAGTCGAAGTAGTAAGTTTGATTTCGTTTAGATCTGTCGTACCTTTAGAATTCGAAGGCTATTTTGACACAATTTCGCCTAAAAAAAAACCACATTGGTTATAATTTGTCTAAAAATTAAATTCTCAAAATTTTTTTATTTAATAGAGCTTTTTTCTATTTTAATTAAATAAACAAAATGATAAAAACAACATTAATCAAAAAGCCCTTTTAAAAGGGGCTTTTGTATTTAAAAATTTATTACATTTTTTCGAAATAATGCAGCAATATAAAAAAAATTATTTTCTTTGTATATTTTTTTATAAATATAAAAATTAAAATTTAATATTTTAATTATCTTTTTTTTGTTTTAATATTTGTAAAACTAATGTTTTGACTTGTGGATTAACAAATAAAATATTATCTTGACGGATATATTTAGTTTTTGTATTTGTTTTTTTTAATATAATAATTTTCAAATTATTTAAATCTGCTTTTTTTAACATTTTTTTAATTTTTTGTTCTTTGCTTTGTTTTTTCATTTTAAGATATTTGATTTACTTTTTTAAAAATTTTTGTTAAAAAAATTTTATTTACTTTTAAAAGTGAGTTTCTAAAATTATAATGAAAAATAAAAATGGAAAAAAATAAATAAAAAGAATTATTTTTGTGTTTTTTTTATATATTTTTATTTTATTCATTTTTATTTTATTGTTTATATCAATTATAAACAAAATATATTCAAGTCATTCGATGAAATATTTCAAATTGAACAATTTTAAATTTTATAAAACTATTTTTTTATATAAAAACAAATATTTTGTCATTAATTAATAATTAAAAAAATGAAATAAATAATTTATTTAAGCAAAGAGATTTATGTAAATTACATGTATTTTATTTATATTTTTTTTATACAATTATATTTATATAGTAATTTTTAAATTATATTGCTATTGTTTTTAATTATTTAATAAATTTTTATTTTTATATTATAAAAAATTAAACGAGATATCAATAAATGTTTAAGTTAAAAACAAATTATATATATTTTATTATTTGTTCATTTCTTTTTTAGGATTATTTTTAAATACTAATAATTATTCAATTATGGTGATGAATAACAATAATACTTCACAAAATAATAATTATATTTATATTTCAAATCCTTCTGATTATTTTTTAACAACGCAATCAGTTTTTATTAACCAAGAAAGTTGACAACTTTTTAGACAATGAAAAAAGCACGGTTTTAAGAATGGTAAAATATGAATTCTAATACAAATCGACCGCTTTATCAAATATTATGTTGAAGATTTATTAAATTAGGAACATTAATGCAAAACAAAGAAAGACAAAGCCAAAAATAATTTATGAATTAAAAGAAATTAAGGAAAATATGAGAAATTCAATAAATTCACAACAAATACAAGATATGTTTAGAGAAGCAAGAAATAAAAATAGAAGAATTTGAAGAATTATAAAGACAATTTTTCCAAATTCAAAACGCTCAATAATAAAAATTTAAAATAATAATTATCTTAATTTTAAATTTTTTATTAGATATTTTTTTATTTTTCTTTAATAAAATTAAAAAAATATCCATTTGATTCAAAAATTTTGTAATAGTTTCGTTCTTAATATAAAAAAATCTAACTCGTTGAGTTAGCTTTTTCATTTTTTTAAAAAAAAGATTTTTTTTAAAAAAATGAAATAATGATTTATCTGAACAGAAAAACATTCGTAATTAACTTACTTAATAAGAAATTCAAAATTTTTGTTAAAAATAAAATAATTATAATAAATGACAAAAAATAAAAATAAATAAAATATTTATATTTTTTTATTTTTATTTTTTCGTAAAATAAAAAAATAAACTATTTCTACTAAAAAAATAGATACTATTCCATCCATTATATAATGTTGTTTCAGAACAAAAGTAGAAATAAAAACTCCAAAAGCCATAATAAATTGAAACCAAACAATTTTTTTAGAAATATTATTTTTTGCAGTGCGAAAAGGTATGTAACATAACCAACTAGTAGATACATGCATACTAGGTAAATTATTAAATCTAATTGTATCTAATTCATAAGTTTTAAATAATAAACTATCTATTAACCAACTTATTAATGATTTATTTTCGCTTCTTTGTGTAATTTGAAAAGATTTTAAACATTCAATAGGAAAAACTAAATAAAAAATGATAGAAATGAATAAAATTATTAAATAAGATTTGACAAAAATATTGATTTCTTTTATATTTAAATATTTATATATTAAGTAAGGAGTAATAAGATACCACCATACAAAAGACCCTACATAAAATAAAATAAAAAATTTTAAATAAATAAAATCTGGAAATCCATAAATTCCATTGGACCATTCTGTATTATAACCTAAATTCAATATTTTAATCCAAAAATTATTTTTTTCTAGTTCATTATCTGCATAAATATACTTAGGTATTCGTTTATTCCAATAAACAAAGTATAAAACTAAGTGCCAAATTATTTGTTGAGTTAAAAATACATAAAATATCTTTTTTATTGAATTTGATTTTTTAGATTTTAAAAGATTTTTTTCAATACATTCTACATCGTTATTATCTAAATTATTTTCTGATTTTTTCATTTGTGTAAAAAATCCTTTTTTTAATGATTTTCTGATTTACGAGATAATAAATCATTTTAATATATTTTTATAAAATGAAATAAATTTTTATAAGAAGTATTTTGATATTATTAAAAATATTCAATTTACAAATTATATTCGCCTTTAAGTCTTTTACTTTTGAAAAAAGTAAATAAAATAATAGAACAAATACTTGAAAAAATAAAAGCCAATTTTTGTAACAAAGTATAAGGTTCGCATTCTTTCAAATAAGGGAATAAATCTTTTTCCAAATAGTAAATAATTATTGATATTAAACCGTAAGCTAAAACATATATAAAACCAGTATAAAATTTATTCCACAATATAAAATTTTGATCTATAAATAAATAATAAAAACAAAAAGTTAAAGGTAGTAATTTATGTTCAAAGAAATAAGGACCATTTTCGTATTGCGTAAAACAAAAAATAAAAACAACAATACAATTCACAAAACAATTAAAATCTAAATAAGGCAAAATTTTTGAATTTGTTTTTTTTTTAAAAAAATGGCAAAATAAAACTAAATTTACAAAAAAAGTATTTTGTCTTGTAAATAAACCTAAAGAAAAAAACTTTCTTTTAGAGTCTTTATGAAAAGCCGACATAATACCTGAATATAAAGCTATAATTGAAAATACTAAACAAATATAAAAAAGAACTGTTTTTTTTCTTGATTCATTTAAAATTTTTTTCATAATTATTTAATCCTTCGAAATTAAACAAATTTATTAGTAATGTTTATCAATAAACATTTTACCAAAGATAATTTTTTTAACATACTTAAAAGTTAAAAAAAATAATAAAATTTAAATAAAAATATAAAAATTAACAAATCTTATTTTTTCATAAATAAAAAAAATGAAAGATTTGATTAAAATAAAATAACATAAATAATTATAATGTTAAATAAAAAAATAAATTAAAAAATAATTAACATAAAAGTTTTTTAAATTATTTTTTTGATAAATATTAAATTTTAATAAAATTAAAAATTGTAGTATTTGTTTTGCTATTACAAATTATTTAATATAAAATAGTTAATGGAAATTTTTTTAAAAAATACTTTATATAATTTGTTATAAAAAATATTTAGAATTGAATTAATTTAAATTCTTTTGTTTTTTTAAATAAAATTTTTTAAAGAAAGATAAAATTATTGAAAAATCGAATTTATTAATATATGCGAAAAAACGAAACTTATTTATAGATAATACGCTAAAAAGTAAATTATTTAATTAATTTATTCGAAATTATAATGCGTAATCAATTATAATAATTGATTATAACAGTAATTTAATTTTGTTTTTATTTAATTGGTTTATATTAATTTAATATAATTCATGTTATTAAGTACAAAAAATACAGAAAAGATATATAATAATGAAAATAGGTTTATTTATAGATTGTTGGGAACCTTGTATTGGAGGAGTTGTTGTATCAACCAAATCTCTTAGAGAAGGCTTAGAAGCTCTAGGTCATAAAGTTTATATTATAACTTTAAATGCAGTCCCTAAACAAATAGAAAAAGATCCTTTTATAATAAGATTACAAGGAGGCTTCCCAGTCTTTTTAAAAGGATTAAAAGATTATCGTTGTTTATTTAAATATAAAAAATATTTACCGAAAATTGAAGCTTTGAATTTAGATGTCATTCATGTTCATACTGAATTAGGAGTTGGTAAATTAGGTTTATACGCTCATGAAAAATTAAAGTTGCCTTTGATTTATACAATGCATTCTATGTATCATTTTTTTCTTGAAAAAAATAAATTTCTTTGGGTTAAAATTTTTAAAAAAATATTAATTAAATATTTAGATTATCTTTTGAAAAAATTTATTTCAAAATCTGATATAGTTATTACCCCTACTAAAAAAACTTTATGTTTTTTAGAAGAACGTTATAAAATAAAACAAAATTATAAAATAATTCCTAGTGGTATTCCATTAAATAAATTTGATCCTCAAAATTTTTCTAAAGAACAAATAGATACTTTAAAAGAAAAATTAGACTTAAAAAAATTTTTTGTTTGTTTATTTGTAGGAAGACTTTCTAAAGAAAAAGATATTGATTTTATTATTGATCATTTTTCTTCTTTTCATGAAACAAATAATAAAAGTAAATTTTTAATTATAGGGGATGGTCCTGAAAAAATAAATTTACAGAATAAAGTAAAAAAACTAAATTTACAAGATAAAATAATTTTTTTAAATTCCATTCCTAATAATCAAATAGGTTTATATTACCAATTAGGTGATGTTTTTGTTAATGCTTCTTTATTTGAAACTCAAGGATTGACTTTTATTGAAGCTTTATCTTCGGCTTTACCAGTATTGACTCGTTATGATGAAGCATTAGATGGAGTTATCGAAAACCAAAAAAATGGTTTTTTTTATAAAGATAAAAAAGATTTTGTTAAAATTTTAAGTGATTTATGTAACAATAAACAAAAATATCAAGAAATTTCAAAACAAGCTCAAAATTCTATTCTAGATTATAAACAAGAAATATTTGCAACAAAAATGCTTGATATTTATAAAACAATTATATCCGAAAATAATTTAAAATTAAAAAAAGAATAATATTTGAATTTTTTTGGTTTTGGCGTAATTTTAATATTTGATATATTGTTTTTTTATATTATTTTTGAAAACAAAAATAGAGTTCATGATTTTATTTTTTTACATTCAGTATAAAAAAACATAATATATTTTATTTTTTTTAAAAAGAATCTTGTTTAAAGATTCTTTTTTATTTATTTTCTTTGTTTTTCGGGATCATTATTTTATTATGTTATAATTATTATTAGTAAATAGAATTGAATATATTTTGTTATAATTTGTTTTTATTTTTTCAATTTTATTCTAAAAAAATTTTATAAAAAAATAAAATTTTGTAATTTATTCCATAAAAAAATCAGACAAAAGGTTAAAATATTGAACTTTATGAGTGTAAAAAAAAAAATAGAACAATATCTCATCAGAAAAGATAAAATAGAAGAATTAAAAAAAATAAAAGTAGAACCTTTTAATAATTATTTTGTTGTCAAAAATAATATTTTAGATTTGCTAAATCAATATGAATCTTATGATTCTGATGAATTAGAAAAAAATAAAATTAGAGTTGATGTTGCAGGTAGAATTATTACTAACAGAAATCAAGGTAAAGCAGGTTTTATTAATTTACAAGATTTTGATAAATCTATTCAAATTTATTTAAATAAAAATTTGATTTCGGAAAAAGCTTTTCAAATTTATCAAAAAATAGATTTAGGCGATATTATAGGAATTTCAGGTTATTTATTTAAAACTAAAACAAAAGTATTAACTATTAAAGTTTTTGATTTGGTTCATTTAAGTAAAAGTTTAATGCCTTTACCAGATAAATATAAAGGTTTAAAAGATAAAGAATATATCAGAAAAAAAAGATATATCGATCTTATTATTAACCCTGATACTCGTAAAAAATTTCTTATGAGAACTAAAATAATAAAGTGTATTAGAAATTTTTTTGATGATAGAGGTTTTTTAGAAGTAGAGACACCTATTTTAACTTCTTGCGCTAGTGGAGCAGCGGCCAAACCTTTTATTACTTATCATAATTCTTTAGAATCTGATTTTTATTTAAGAATAGCTACAGAAATATCATTAAAAAAATTAATAGTTGGTGGTATGAAAGCTGTTTATGAAATAGGCAGAGTTTTTCGTAATGAAGGTATTGATGCCACTCATAATCCAGAATTCACAACGATAGAAGCTTATTTAGCTTATGCTAATATCGATGATATGATGGTATTAACAGAAAATTGTTTAAAAGAAATTTGTATGAAAGTTTTAGGATGTTTAAAATTTAATTATCAAGGTCATTTAATCGATTTTAATAAATTTAATAAATATGATATGGTTGATATAATTAAAGAAAAAACAGGTATTGATTTTCATCAAAAAATGACTTTAGACCAATGTAAAGAAATAGCTCAACAAAATAATATTGAAATAAAACCTTTTTATACTAAAGGTCATATTATAGCAGCTTTTTTTGAAGAATTTGTTGAAAACACTTTAATTCAACCTACTTTTATTTATAATTACCCTTTTGAAATAAGTCCTTTAGCACACAAAATTATTGATAAATCAGAATTTGTTGGCAGATTTGAATTATTTATAGCTGGTAAGGAATTAGTAAATGCTTTTACGGAATTGAATGATCCTATTGAGCAGACTAAACGTTTCCAACAACAATTATTGCAAAGGGAATTAGGTGATAACGAAGCTGAAGAATTAGATTTAGATTTTATTGACGCTTTAGAATATGGAATGCCTCCTACTGGCGGGTTAGGCATTGGAATAGATCGTTTGATTATGTTACTAACTGATACCGCTAATATTAGAGATGTTATTTTATTTCCTCATTTCAGTAATAATAAAAAAAGTAAAGAAAATTAAAAAAAATTATAATTTTAATAAAAAAATATTTTTGTCAAAAATAAAAATATAATCAAGATTATTTGGTTATGAGGTTTATAAATAATGAGTATTTTTTATCTTCAAAGTTTTTATAGTATTATGGAAAGCATTCCTTCATTAGAATCTTTAATAAAAAAAGCTAAAGACAATCAATATAGTTTTGTTGCTTTAAGCGACAACGAAAATTTATATGGAATGGTTGATTTTTTGCTTCTTTGTCGTAGATACAAAATTAAAGCTATCTTAGGAATAAAAATATTTTTCAATTTAAACGAAATTATTGGGTCAAATAAAGATATTGGAATGTTAATTTACGCTTTTAATGATGCAGGCATTAATCATTTAATTCGAATATCTAATTTAATAAAAACAAAACAAAAAAAAATTACTTTAAGCATTTTAAAAACATTTCAAAAAGATCTTTTTTTTGTTTTATCTAATATTGATTTTTTATTCGCTAATATATCAGATTTTTCATTAGTAGAAAAAATTTTTGATCAATTAAAAAATAATTTAAATTTTGTTTTTTTTGGTTTATCTTTACAATCTGATTTTTTAGAAATGTTTGCTTCTAATTTTTTATCTCTTTTATCTGAAAAATTAAAAATTTTAGTAGTCCCTGTTCATAAAACTAATTATTTAGAAACTTGTCAAGAAGAATCATATAAATTATTATTTAAGTTAATTTCTTGTTCTAAAGATTTTAAAATGTCTTTTAAATTTTTAAATAAAAAAGAAATTGATAGTAAATATCAGACATATTATAGAAATTATAAGGAATTTTTTGTTGATTTTAATACTTTTTTAAATAAAATTCAATATAATAAACATTTTCCTTCAAATTTAGGAATGCCTTTATTTGAGACATCATCAGGAGAGAGTTCTTTTGTATACTTAGAAAAAATAGTTGTTTCCTCTTTAAAACAAAAAATTTCTGTTTCTTCTCCTCTTTTTTCTGTTTATTTTGATAGATTAAAAAAAGAATTAAAAATTATTCAAAAAATGGGTTATGAAGATTATTTTTTAATTGTTTTTGATCTAGTTCAATATGCTTTTAAAAACGAAATTCTTTTAGGTCCTGGCCGTGGTTCAGCTCCTAGTTCTTTAATTTGTTTTTGTTTAGGCATTACAGAAGTAGACCCTTTATTTTATAATCTTCTTTTTGAAAGATTTTTAAATTCTAAAAGAAATAAAAAACCAGATATTGATTTAGATTTTCCTGATAATAAATTAAATGTTATTTTAAAATATATTTATGAAAAATATGGGCCAGAACATACTGCTAATATTATTATATTTAAAAGTTTAACTACCAAATCTTTCATTAAAACCACTAATTATATTAGATACCAAAAAGAATTTTTAGGTACTCAAAAATTAGATCAAAAACAAATAAAAACTTTATCTCAATTAGAAAAAATACCTCAATCTATTGGAACTCATCCTGCAGGAGTTATTATTAGTAATCAAAATTTATTTCAATATGTGCCAATTCAATCTAATTCTAATAGTAATTCTCCTTTTCAATATCAAACTCAATTAGATGCTAATCATTTAGAAAAAATAGGTTTAATTAAAATAGATTTATTAAGTTTAAAAAATTTATCTTTAATTGAAAAGATTTTAAAAAAAATTAATGTTAATAAAAAAGATAAAATATTTTGGAAAAACATTCCTTTAGATGATCATCGAACTTTTCAATTATTAAATAAAGGAGATACTAAATATATTTTTCAATTAGAATCGCTTATGGCTCAAAAAATATTACAAAAAGTAAAACCTCAAAAATTTGAAGATTTAATAGATATTTTAGCTTTGAATAGACCTGGACAAATATATTATGTTGATGATTATTGTCTGAATAAACAAAAACAAAAAAATATATTAACTGAATCAGAATCATATTTTAATAATTCTATTAAACATATTATTGATAAGACATATGGTATTATTCTTTACCAAGAACAAATCATGGAAATAGCTTTTTCTTTTGCTGGTTATGATTTAGGAGAAGCTGAAATTTTTATGAAATATATCCTTAATAAAAATAATTTAGAAACAAAAGGACATATTATTAAAAAGGAATTTGTTCAACGTAGTATCCAAAAAGGTCATTCTGAAATTTTAGCATGTAAAATTTATGCTTATATTTTAAAATTTGCTAATTATAGCTTTAATAAAAGCCATAGTGTTTCTTATGCTTTAATTAGTTACCGTATGGCTTATTTAAAAACTCATTATTTAATTCCTTTTTTAACTGCTATTTTAAATGATTGTCAAAAAATACCTTCCGAAACAGAATTTTTATTAAAAAAAATACAAAATACAAATAAAATAGAAATTATACCCCCTAATATTTTTATAAGTGATATTGAATATAAATTATTAAAAGATAAACTTTTATTACCTTTGACTTTAGTTAGAAATATAACTGACGAAGTAGTTTTATTTATAATAAATGAAAGAAATAAAAAAAAATTTGTTGATTTTTATGATTTTAAAAATAGATGTCAAAAAGTTTTAAATAATAATTTATTAAGGGATTTAGTATTAGCAGGTGTTTTTGATGATTTGGGATTGAATAAAAATACTTTATTAAATGATTCTAATTTAGAAGATTTAGAACATGAACAATATTTACTTTCATTTAAAAAACAAATTTTATTAGATGAATTGCCAGAAGACTTTTTAAAAAAAGAAACTTATAAGATTTTTAATTTTGATTTAAAAGCGATTATTTCATAGAATATTATTTTCCAAAAAGATGTTAAAATTATAAAAATAGGAGATTTAAAAATACTAATGAATTTATATAAAAAGATAATTTTGTTTTTTAAAGAAAAAATTATTCCTAATTGTTCTAATCATAATAAATATTTTCGTTTTGTTATAATTATTTTGGGTTTTTTATTTTTTTGTTTGACTGCTTCCTATGAATCTAAAGAAAGAAAAATTTGGCAAGATGGTAATATATTTCGAAATGGAGATACACTTCAAAAAATAAAAAATATTTTTGATAAAGGAAAAATAGAAAAATATCAATTAGAAGAAAAAAATGATGAAGGTGAAAATGAAGGCGAAAAAGAACAAACTTTTATTATATTAAAAGGCATGTTTATTGGCATTATTATTTTTTCTATTATATTAGGATTTAAAAAAGGTTTAGTTGGAATTAGTTTAGGAGTTTTTATAGGTTCTTTTGTAGGCATATGGGTTTCTATACTTATCCCTTCTTTTGTTTATTTCTTAGAATTTATTTTTGCTGGTAAAATATTTTTATAAAAATTTAAATTTGTTTAAAATAAAAAAATAAATTAAAATATAAATAGATTAATCTATTTATATAGAAAATTTTTAGTTTTTTTATTAGTTTTTTATATAAAAAAAGATATATTATTTGATAGGAATTTTTTGTTTATGAAAAAAAATATTTTGCAAAAAATTATTATTATATCTTTTTTTGTCGGTATGGCAATACTTGTCGACTATACATTTAATACAATTTTTAAATTTAAAATAATGGTGTGGGGTGTAGCAGAAAAACCTCATTTAAATATAATTGTTCTTTTTTTAGCAGGATATTTTTTAGGCTTCACTAAAGGCTTTATTGTTTGTTGTTTGTATGCTGTATGGCATTTAAATCGAAGTTTTTCTGAATATATATTTATTATGGATTCTTTACAATTTAGTAATACTCAAGTTTTTAGTTCTATTTGGTTAGATTATATAATTCCTGATATAATTATTAGTATTTCTGGATTTTGCTTAAGTAAAAAGAAAAATGAATGTAGTGATAAAAAAATGTTTTTTATTTTCTTATTGATGATGATCTTAATAAGATTATCCTTTTTCTTCTCTATTTTTTTCATTTATATTCCGGCAATGGAAAAATATGAGAGTTATAATTCAACTTTTGGGATGTCTTTTTATGTATACAGCGTCTTGCCTTTTGTAATTGATTTTTTTGTATGCGGTCTTTGTCTTGGTTGTTTAAAACTAAAACTTAAAAATATTTCGGAATTAGAATATATTGAAAATATAAGATAATTTCATAATATGTTATTTATTATATTTGATTATTAAACTATTTTTTTATTATATAATATCTTTTAATAAGGAACTTTTTTTTATATTATAAAATATGTTCTAAAAAAATAATATATAATTATAAAAAAATATATTTTTTTATATCAAAAAAAGGAGGTTATTTTATTTTTGAAATGTCAAATTCAAAAGAACTTTATTCGATTATTTTATATTATAAATATAATAATATTAAAGATCCAGAGTATTTTAAAGAAAATCATTTGAAATATTGTCAAAAATTAGAACTTTTAGGCAGAATTATTATTTCTAAAGAAGGTATTAACGGTACTTTATCAGGATTAAAAACAAATATTGATAAATACATGAAATATTTAAAATCTATAGAAGGTTTTGAAGATATTGATTTTAAAATAGATTTTTATCATAAACATGTTTTTACTAAATTATCTATTAAAATAAGAAAAGAAATAGTAGCTCTAAAATTAGAACAAGATATTTTTCCACAAAATGATCCTAATAGTTATTTAGAACCTAAAAATTTTTTTAATTTATTAAAAAATAAGGATGTAGTTTTATTAGATGTTAGAAATGATTATGAATATGATTTAGGTCATTTTCGTAATTCTATTAATCCTAAAATTAATAATTTTCGTGATTTTCCTAAATGGTTGGAAGAAAACAAATCTCTTTTACAAAATAAAAAAATTTTAACTTATTGTACTGGAGGAGTTCGTTGTGAAAAAGCATCTTGTTTATTAAAATCCAAAGGATTTAATGAAGTTTATCAATTAAAAGGTGGCATTATTAAATATAGTCAAGCACCAGAAACTCAAGGACAATTATTTGATGGACAAGTTTATGTTTTTGATCAAAGAATAATGACTAAAGTAAATAAAAAAGAACATGTTATTGTAGGAAGGGATTTTTTCGATCAAACACCTTGCGAAAGATATATTAATTGTGGTAATCCGAATTGTAATAAACAAATTTTATGTAATGAGGAAAACGAAATAAAATATTTGGGTAGTTGTAGCGAAGAATGTAGCAAATATAAACAAAATCGTTATGTTTTAAGAAATGAAAATAAAGAAAAAATTAATAAAAAATAATTTAAATAAAAATTATTATTTTGTTTTGGATAAATAGATATTTTTTCATTTTATCATATATAATAAATATATGTAAATTATAAAAAAGTGAATAATAATTCATTTATTTATATCTTTTGTATTTTTTTATTATTTTTAATTATTTTAATCAAACTATTCTTAATAAGAATTATCAATTAGAAAGAATTATAGGTATTTATTTATGTTTGCTATTGTCAAATGTGGAAGTAAACAATTTAAAGTATGTCAAGGGGAAGAAATTTTTGTAGAAAAATTATCTCTTGAATCCGATCAAAATCATATTTTTGATCAAGTTTTAGCTATCAGAGATAAAAAAGAAAATAAAAGTATTTTAGGAACACCATTTATCAATGGCGCTAAAGTAGAGACTAAAGTCCTTAAACAAGGAAAAAATAAAAAAATTATTGTTTTTAAATATAAAAGAAGAAAAAAATATCGTTTAAAACAAGGTCACAGACAATTATATACTAAACTATTGATCACTAATATTATTTTTTGATATTAATTATCAATTATGATTAAATTTTTATTTATTAAAGAAAATAAAAAAATAAAAAAAATAAATATCCAAGGTCATGCTTTATATTCTTCAAAAGGTAAAGATATTGTTTGTGCTTCTGTTTCTACAGCAATTATAATGACTTTAAATATTATCGAATTATTGGAATTAAACACAAATATTAGTTATTCTGTAAAAGAAGGTTTTTTTTCACTGCGATTATTAAAATTTGAAGACACAATTAATAAATTATTGTCGAATTTAGAATATACTTTAAAAGATTTAAGCAAAACTTATTATAAATATTTAAAAGAAGAAGAACAAAATTAGTTTATGAAAGAGAGAGTATTTTTTTATAATGTTGAAATTAAATATTCAATTATTTGCTACTAAAAAAGGTGTAGGTGCTACTCGTAATGGACGTGATTCTCATTCTAAAAGATTAGGCGCTAAATTATCTGATGGACAATACGCTCATAAAGGTTCTATTATTTATCGCCAAAGAGGAACAAAAATATTTCCTGGAGATAATGTAGGAATCGGAAGAGATCATACTTTATTCGCTTTAATAAATGGCATAGTGAAATATACAAAAAAAGGTCAAAACAAGAAAAAAGTTTCTATGCATTTTGTTGAAAATAATTAAATTTTACTAAAATAATAAATGAATTTTTTAGATGAATCAGTCAATTTCGTAAAAGCTGGTAATGGCGGAAACGGAATTGTTTCTTTTAGAAGAGAAAAATATGTTCCTTATGGCGGACCTTCTGGAGGTAATGGGGGCGCAGGCGGTTCTGTTATTTTAATAGGGGATGCAGGCATGAATACTTTATTTAAATTACAGTATCAACGTAAAATTATAGCTTTAAATGGTAGCGATGGTAAAAATAAAACTCGTAATGGAGCCAAAGCTCCTGATTTATTTATAAAAGTACCATTAGGTACTTTAGTTTATAATAATGAAAATAATCGATTTATTGGTGAAATTGTACAACATGGTTTTCAATTAGTTATTGCCAAAGGTGGTAGAGGCGGCCGCGGTAATTATTCTTTAGCTAATTCTAAAAATAAAGCGCCTTCTTTTGCTGAAAAAGGAGAATTAGGCGAAAGTTTAGTTATTAGAACAGAATTAAAAATATTAGCTGATGTTGGTTTAATTGGTTTTCCTAATGTAGGAAAATCTTCTTTAATTTCGGCTATTTCTAATGTTAAATCTAAAATAGGTTCATATTCTTTTACAACTTTAAAACCTATTTTAGGAGTTGTTCATAACAAAGATTTTAGTTTTACAGTAGCTGATATACCTGGTTTAATCAAAGATTCTTATTTAGGAAAAGGAATGGGGATTAATTTTTTAAAACATATTGAAAGATGTAAAGTTTTAATATATGTTTTTAGCGCTTCTGATGACAATATTTATGATAAATATTGTCAATTAAGAGAAGAATTAAAAAAATATAATTCTAAAATTTTAGATAAACCACAAATTATTTTATTTAATAAAATGGATTTGGAAAATGCTGAAAAAAAATTATCTTTATTTAAAAATAATTTTACTGATGAACAAATTATTATTGCTTGTTCTGTGTGGAATCATTTTAATTTAGATTGTTTAAAAGACAAAATAAAATATTTATTAATAAAAAATCAAAATTTAACAAAAGATGATAATCCTTTACAAAATTATAAATTATTTACTTTAGACGATAAAGATAAATTTGATATATATAAAGATAATCAAGGTTATTTTGTTATTAAAAATGATAAGATTGAAAAATTATTTTATAAAACAGATTTGAATAACTATGAGTCATTAAAAAAATTTTCTTATTTATTAAAAAAAATAGGTTTAGAAGAAAAATTAAAAAAAAGTGGAATGACTTACAAAGATAAAGTTAAAATTTGTGATTGTGTTTTTGAATTTGTTTAAATAAAAAATTTTGTAATAAAATAAATATTATTTAATTAAATTCTAAATTTATTTGTATTTTATATTAATTAAATCATGTTTAATAATTATTTATATATTTTGAATTTTATTTAATATTTTATTTTATGACAAAAGATTTTAAAACAATAATTTTTTTATTAAGTTTTTTTTATTAAATTCAAAAAATATTTTTTTGTAAAAAATTAATAAAACTCACAAAGATAATTATCTTTGTGAGTTTTATATTTTATTTTATAATTTAATATTTTTTTAAACGATGTCTATTATAAAATTTAAAATATTTAATATATTTATTTTATACAAAAATATATTAATAAATGCTATCAAAAAATTTTTTATTTTTATTAAAATATTTTCTTCTTTTTGATTTTCAATTTTTTTTCAAATAAATTAGATTTTTAAATTATTTAATTCTTTTTCATTGTCAAATAAATTAACTTGTGAATTATTTATTTTTTGTTGTTTACTGGAAGAGACATCAGATTTTAAATTTATTTATTTGTGTATCTTTTTGGGATAATTCTTTTTCTTTTTCAGTTAAATTATCTTTTAAAGTTTTTATTTCTTTGTTTCTTTTTATTAAAAAATTCAATAGTTTTTGAGCATATTTGTCTTTATCATATAATCTTTTATGTTTTGTTTTTGATGCATTCAATAATTGTGCAATAATTATTGAAGAATCTCTGGATTTGTTTTATCGACATCAATTTTTATTGCTGTATCATATTCGTTCGGATTCATTATTTTTTTGTCAATATTCTTTTTAGTGTTCGGATGTTGATTTTTATTATTTATTTCAACCCCTATAATATAGGTTTATTTAATTTAAAGTTAAATATTAAAATATAGTAAATAAAAATTAATATTATTATAAAAATAATAGTTAAAAAATAATATAATTTTTTTATTAATATTTTTTATTTTATTTCTTTTGAACAAGGTTTGTTCATCCTTTTTATTATACAATGTGTTTTATTTGATATTTTTTTGAATATTTATATTATATTTATAAAATTATTATTTTTTTTATTATATTTTTATGAATAGAAAAAATATTTCTCGAAATATTTCATTTTTAAATTTTTAATATATAATATTTTTTTAATAAATATTTGTTGAATTTGTTATATTACTATACATTATATATTATATTATATTTATTGTCAAAAATTTCATATTTTTGCTTTTTTTATTTTACTGTTGTTAATTTTATTACAAAATATTTTTTTTATTTTTTTCATTTTATTTTTTATAAGCTGTTTCTTTATATATAAATATAATTATTATGAATAATAAATATTATATTTATAAAAAATATTGTATTTATGTTCATTTTCAGATAAATTTATATTATTTTTAATAAAAAAATATTTTTTCGGAATTAAAATATTTTTTTATTTTTAAATTTTATTTAATATATTATTTATTTTTTTGTTTCGTAATCAATATTGTTTTATTTATATTTTTTATTTTTTAATAATAAAATTTATTTATATAAATTTTTCAATATAACAATTGAATAAATAGAATAGGTCCTGTTAGAAATGAAATTTTCTTTAAATAAGATATTTTTTTTATTAAATATAATTTTATGTTTTTTTTTGATTATTTTTCAAAAAATAAATTTATATAAAGAAAAAGAATTAAAATATAAAGAAAATGTTATTCAAACATTTGATTGGGAATTAAGTAATTGTATTCGTGAAAAATATATTTTTAAAATATTTAAAAATTTATCTTATATTTTAGGAACTTCTTTAGATGATATAGAAAAACAATTTTTACAAAATTATAGTATTATATATCAAAATGAAAATATACAATATAATGCTCAAAATAAAAAACTTTTAGTAAAAAACATTGAATCATTAATAAATACTAGAATTTATTTTTTGAAAACTTATTTTAAGATTTGCCCAGGTTTTTTGAAATTTAGAGATAATTTATGCATAAGTATACGTATTTATTTAAAATTTAATAAAATTAAAGACAAATATATGTTGGATACTTTTTTGAAAATAGTTCTTTAATTTTGTTTTTTTTATTAAAAAATAAAATATTTATAATTTTTGTTATATTGATTATTAATATAAATTAAAAAAATCTCTTAATAAATGTAATTAAGAGATTTTTTTATTTAATTTTTTTAAAATAAATAAAATATTTTTTTTATTTATCTTTATTTTTGAAGTATTTGCCTATTATTTTTGTAATTTTATTTCTTTTTTTTGTTTTAATTTGTGCATTTTCTTCTTTATCAGATAATAATTCATCTTTGTCCGATTCTTCATCAGAAAATTGTTTTTCTTGAGATATATCATCTTTTTCTAAATTTGCTTCTTCATTTGTAGGAAGAGAGTTATAAGAAGTATAATTGATATCAGAATTTGAAAAAGGAGTTTTAGATTTTGATGGAAAAAAAAGGAAATAAAGGGCTAAAGAAATAGCAAGTGTAAATAAAAATGTAATAATAAATAATTTGGAACCAGATTTTATAAAATTATTTGATTTATCAATTTTTATAAAATTATTTGATTTATTAATTAGATATTTCCTCATTCATTGATTTTTATTTTTTAATTTATTTTTTAATTTATTTTTTAATTTATTTTTTAATTTATTTTTTAATTTATTTTTTAATTTATTTTTTAATTTGTTTAATATTAAATAATTATTCAATAATATTTTAAATTATTATTGAAAGTGGATTAATATAACACCACCAGAAAATATTATAAATGTTTTTTATATATTTTAAACATTTTTTTATTAAAAAAATTTTTATATATTTTATTATATAAAATCATTATTTTTATTTTATTCAAATGATTTGTAACTAATTGTTTTTTGATATAAATTTTGTTAAAATATTACTGTTGAAAAATAACAAAGTGGTGATCGAGGTTTAATTTTATTATTTTAATGAAATTAGATTTAGGAAAGTCCATGTTAGCACATGTTTTTAGGAAAGCATGTAGTGTTTGTGCTTAAGAAAAAAATAACTTAAGGTACCTTATATGTTTAGGTAACGGCTTTTTAGATTCTAAGGATTTATTATTTGTAATATAATCTATGAAAATAAAAAATAAAGTGCCACAGAGACGAGTTAATTAGAAATAATTAAGTGAAACGCGGTAAACCCCTCAAGCTAACAATCCAAAATATGGTAGGAGCATATAAAAATCAATTTTTCCTAATTTAAATATTTTATAATTGGTTTTTATACTATTTTTAGAAATAAAAGTAGAGATAAATGATCACACTTGTTTTTTTATAAAAAACAAGAACAGAACATGGCTTATTCTTGTTATTTTTTAAATAGAATCTTTTTTTAAAGATTCTTTTTTCTATTTATAAAAAAATTTTTTATAAATAGAAAAAAGAAAAATCAATAAAATTGAGATTTCTAAACGTTAAAGAGTATTTTTTTTTATTTACCATGTTTTTCATAGTTTTTTCTTATTTTAAAACAAATTTGTTTCTTTTTTTTATTTAAATTCAATGTTGATCTAATTTTAATGTATCTTTTTGAACTTAGTCGTTTCCATAATATTTTGTAAACGAATTTATTTTTAAAACAATTTAAGAAAAAAATATTTATCAAAAATCTAAATTAATTTATCTATTTCTTCTTTAGTTATTGTGTCTCTTGTTCTAATAATTTAGAAGCTATTTTATCTAATAAATTTTTATTTTCTTTAATAATTATTTGAGTTTTTTTTATAACAATCAACAATTATTTTTTTAATTTCTTTATCAATTAAATTTTTATTAGAAAATTCTGAATCTTGCTTAGTATAACAGGACAAACCATGGAAAACATCTTCACATGCGATGAAAAAACTGGTGAACAAATTATAAAAACATTGTCGCTAAAAAAAGAGAAAAAATAAATAAATATTTATTTAATTTATTCGGTGTCTAAAATCTAGCGAAAGAATAAAAAAAATTTTTTAAAAATTGAAATTTTATAATTTTAGATTTTAATAAAAATAAAGTCAAAAACAATTCTTTTAGTTATAAAAACAACATTTAAACTTTTAATAACAGACGCGCGAACATAAACTTTGTTTTGTTTTATTAAAAAAACTATATAATTATAGTATATTAGGTTTTTTTAATAAAAACAGAAATTCTAAAGGAGTTTTTTCTAAATGTTCTATTTCGACGAACCAACTACATTAGTTATAATTTGTTGTCTTGTTCCTTTAATTATTTTTTATTTAGTTAAAAAGTTAATTGCTTATTTCATTATCAGTTTTATTATTTTAATAGGATTTATCGTATTTTTAATATTTATATATAAAGATAAATTACCATTTTTATAAATTAATTATTGATGTTTAAATAGATAAAGTTGTCGATAAAATATTTCAGTTTTTAAAAAAATAAGTTTAAATAATTTATTAAATAAATTATTTAAACTTATTTTTTATTTAATTTGAATATTTCTTTATAATACAAAAATTTTTAAAAAAAAGAAGAAAAAATTTAATTTAGATTAAATTAATCTATATAAATTAATTTATTATTTTTATTAAAGTATTTATAATTTTTTATATTTTTTATTTCGAAATTTTCTTTTTTAAAAAGTTTAAAAAATAAGAAAAGATATAAAGAAAAATAACTAAAATAAAATACGCAATTATAAGACATAAATTGCCTTGTCCTTTTTCTATTTGGAAAATACTTTTTTTATTATGATCAATAAAATCATAAGGATATTTTTTATTTGCCGCAAATAAACCTTTTATAAAGAAGAAGAAAAAATAAAATAAAGGATGCATTAAAATAATATAAATATGTTGAGAAATTAAATTTTTGATATCTTTTTTGTGGAAAAATAAAAAATAGTATATAAAAAAGGAATTATTATATGTCTATGAGGTTGAGTTTCATTTAAAACGGAACCCTTAGTGATTCATAAATTTAAGTCAAATCGTTTTTTATAGTTAATATAAAAAAACGGTTTGACTTATTTTTTTGTTGAAAAAATTAGTTCAAACCAAAAAAAGGAGATTTTCAAAAAATGAATAAATATTTATATGGTTTAACAGAAATAATTAAATTTTTAATTCAACAATCTTATTTTAAAATTCGTTTATTTCATCAAAAAACCAATTATAACTTGGGAAATCAAACTTTATATTTAAATTATTCTGATTTATATGAAATAATGATACTTTTAAAACAAATGAAAACCCCACCTTTTAAAATTCAAATGGATTTTAAAATGGATAAAAAATACACCTTTGATCTTCAAAAGAAAATTTTATATTTGAAGGAAGAACCGAAAGTAAATATGACGGTGGATTTCAACCAAAATTTAATTCAACAAGTATGCGGGGGATCACTTCAAGAAGCTTCTCGGGATGACTTAATTGAAATAATGCAAAAACAACTTTATGGAGATAATGATTTTTCATGAAAAAACAAATATCTTTGAAAGACATTTTAAATGAAAATCAAAAAGTTTCTCAAAAACAAGATAATCAGATCATCATTAACTATCAAGAAAAAATTAAAAACCAAATTCAAACTTTATCCGAATTAAAAGGTTTAGTTTATGGCCGAGATTATCATGAAGAAGATTTAATCACCATTGAAAATTATTTAACAGCCCAAAAAGAAACTCCTTTTGGTTATC
>NZ_CEAFKD010000005.1:0-54453 GCF_978563805.1 Brinjal little leaf phytoplasma | reverse complement strand
ATAATCCTTGCCATAAATTAAACCTTTGAATTCAGGTAAAGTTTGAATTTGGTTTTTAATTTTTTCTTGATAGTTAATGATGATCTGATTATCTTGTTTTTGAGAAACTTGTTGATTTTCATTTAAAATTTCTTTCAAAGATATTTGTTTTTTCATGAAAAATCATTATCTCCAAAAAGTTGTTTTTTAGCTCTTTCAACTCTAATGTTTTCTTGAGATAATTCCGCCCCAAATTGTTGATATAATTTTTGTTTTAAAGCGACTATCTTATTGACTTGGGGTTCTTTTTTTAGATATAAAATTTTCTTTTGGAGATCAACAGTGTATTCCTTATTCATTTTTAAATCCATTCGAATTTTAAAAGGTGGATTTTTAATGTTTTTCAAAAGTATTATTGTTTCATATAAGTCTGAATAATTCAAATATAAAGTTTGATTATCCAGGTTATAATTGGTTTTTTGATTATTGAATAATAAATAAATCTTAAAATAATGTTGTTTAATTAAAAAATTAATTATTTCTTTTAAACTATTTAAATATTTATTCATTTTTTTCTCTCTTTTTTTTAGCAATTTATTTTAATTCTTTTTTTAAATTTTTTAATTGTTTGTTTGTTTTATTGGGTTTAAAACTTAGTTGATAATAAATGTCTTTTAACTAGATTGCCAGTTTCTTGATCGTATTCATCTACATACCCAATAGTTTTTCCATCGGATTGGTATTGTATTTCTTTGATTGCGTTTCCAGTGTCTTTGTCGTATTCAAAAATGAAATTAATTTTTTTTCTATCGGATTGGTATTGTGTTACTTTAATTATATGGTTAGTATCTTTATCGTAATCATATTCGTTTACATAATTAATAGTTTTGCCATCAAGTTGATAATAAGTTTCTTTCGCTCGATTACCAGTTTCTTGATTGTATTCAGTTATTGTTCTAATAGTTTTTCCGTCTGATCGATAAGAAGTGTTTTTAACCACCTTACCAGTATCTTTATCATATTCATATACATACCAAATAGTTTTTCCATCGGAGCGATAATTAGTTTCTTTCACTCGATTACCAGTTTCTGGATTGTATTCAGTTATTTCTTTAACAGTTTTTTCGTCATGGTAATAATAAGTATTTTTTATCATTTTTAAAATCTCCTTTTTGGTTTTAACTAATTTCTTTAAACAAAAAAAATAAGCCAAACCGTTTTTTTTATATTAACTATAAAAAAACAGTTTGGCTTAAATCTTAACTTAAAATTGTATAAATTTAATAGCGCACAACCACAGGGCATTACTACCTATTTTTATATGTTTGGTTATGCCATGCGTGTCTAATTCTTAAATTTTGCTTTTAAAATTGTTAAAATTATCAGATTTCAAAATATCTATTACTATTTATTTTGTCGGAACATCTAATTCGTTTCAAATTTTAGATGTTTGAATTGATAATTGAACTTCTGAATTATTTGAACCATCAAATAACCTTTAATAAATGGAAAATTTATTAATAATAATAGCCCCTGTGCCCTCGTTATTATTGATTTAAAAAAAATTAAAATTTTCATCTTTTTTTCAAGTAATTTCTTTAGATTGATAATTTATATATCTTAAAACCTCTTTTTTTATTTTTTTTATTAAAACATAAAAAAAACAAGTTTATTGATTGAAAAAAAATTTCTTCAAAGCTGGGTTTTTTTGAAAAAAAATAAGTCAAACTATTTTTTTTTAATAAATAATTTGACTTAAATTAATAAATTATTTAATTTAAATATAATTTGTTTAAAAGAATTTCATTTCAATAAATAGCATCAGAACATTATTAAATTATTTTTATTAAACTATATATTTTTCTCTATATCAATATTAGATGCATCCCATATATTAAACATTTTAATTTATCCAAATATAAAATTTTTTATTATATATTTTTATATTCTTTTCATAAATCAAAAGAAATAAAAAAATAAGGACAAAAAAATTATATATGGGCAAAAATATAAAAAATTATTTAAAAATAGAACAAACCATTAATAAATTATTTTATATTTATTTCAAAGAAAATAAAAAAAATTATTTTATTCGTGAAAAAATATTTTTATTATTTTATAAATATATAATTTATCATATTGTGCGAAAATTAAAATATTGTCCTAGATGCTTAGAAAAAAAAGATTTAATAAACGAAGGAAGTTTAGTTATTGATGATGCACTATTAAAATATATTTACGGAGTATACAATTGTGATTTCGCCACTTTTGCCAAAAGCAAAATCAAACAACAAATCGATAAATTGATTCGTTTAAGTCATTCGCCTTCTATCCCAATTAGAATTTATAATAAAAATAAAAAAGAGAAAAAGCCGAATCAAAATACTGAATCATTATCATCAGATAAATATATTCAAAAAAAACAAATAGAAAATTATGAATATAATCCATACTATCCTAGAAATCTTAATCCTCATCAATTATATATCAAACAAATCAATCATGAAAACTTTTTAAAAAACATGAAAAGAAAATTAAATCCTATAGAATATCAAATTCTAATATATAGTTATGGTATTTCAACAGATTATTTTGATTCAAATTATCCTTATATTTTAATTGATCAAGAAATATCATTAAAGCTAAATATAACAAAAAAACAAGTTTATAAATACAGAGAAAAAGCCATTTTCAAACTTAAATATCACAAATAAAAAATAAAATCTTTTTTTCTTTTCCATGACCTAAGTAAGTCTTAAAACTGCTTTTTTTTAATTTAACGAATTCGTTGTTTTACACAATTACCAAACCCTTAAATTTAAGGTTATATTTATTCATTATATAAAATTATTAAAAATTTTTTAATGTATATTATTTTGAATATAATTTCATAATTTTATAAATATTTATTTTTTTGACACAAAAATTAAAATAAGGAGATTCCGAAAGTGAAACAACAAGAACAAGAAAATAAAGAAAAAGAACAAGAACAAGAAAATAAAGAAAAAGAATCCAAAATTCCACACTTAGATGTATTCGGCAAAAACTTTAATTTCACCACAATGCAAATTATTGTATTTATTTTAATTTGTCATATTTATAAAGAATGGGATCCAGAAGCCATTAAAACATTAAATGTTTCGTTTTTATTTTTCTTAAAAAATTTTGTTGCATTTTATTTTCAAATTATTTTATTCAAAAAATATATTAATAATATAAATTTTTTGAAAAATAAAAATAATAATCAACCCATTTGTGATGCATTGTATAATCAAATTCAAAAAAAAGTTTTAAATGACGACAAAATAAAAGAACAAATCTTAACTGAATTAGAAAATGAATATCAACAAATATTAAAAGGAGATGCTAATAAACTTATTTCAGAAGTCATTTCTAAAACATTTCAAAATCATTCAAATAATAATTCTATTAATAAATCCAATAATTCAGAAAATAAAACAAAAAAACGAGACTTAAATGATATAGATAATATTGACGAATCCAATAATGAAAAAAAAGATTCTAACGAAGATTCTAATAAATCAGATAATGTAACAAAAGATTCTCACGAAGATGATCCTAATTCTTCAGAATAAAATTTTTTTTAATAAATAGGCTCAAAAAGAGACTAATTAAAATTTAGTCTCTTTTTTTATTCAAATAAAAAAATAAAAAAAGGAAATGAAAAATTATGTTCTTTCAAAATCAACCAAACTTGTTTAAAATATTTATTTCTATTATTTTATGCATTATTGTGTCTTTAGCAGCTTTGTTTTCTATTAAATATAGTAGTGTACATAAAGCAGAAGAAGATGATTTAGAACCAAATATTGTAAATTATGATGATATAAACGAAGAAGAATTATATAATTTAATTCAAGATCCTAACAAATTAATGAATTTAATCAAATTAAATAACGATCTTAAAGAAAAAAATAAAAATAATAGTGAATTAATATCTCATTTAAATGATCAAATTGAATTTTCAGAAAATCGTATTTTAGAAGCAAATAAGTTAATCGAAATACAAAAAGAAAAAATCAATACTTTAACTAAAGAAAATAACGATTTAAAAAAAAGATAAATAAATATTAATTATTCCAAAAAATTATGTTTTTATTAACAAAATATTAGAAATAATATTGCAATTTATTATTCCATTTTTTTATAAAAATAAAAAAATCAAAGTAAGGAATTTGAATTTAATGAAAATGAAAAAAAAGAAAATAAACCAAAATAAAATAAAAATTGTTATTTTATTATTAATAATAACATTCATATTATCTTTAACAGCAATATCTATTTTCTTTCAAAAAAGAAAAGAAGAAATTAAATTAGAAAATAATTTCCCAACTTTTGAAGTAGAACTGATAGGAGGCAATAATCAAAATAAATATCTTATTCCAATTGAAATTCCTAATTTAAATAAAGAGAAATATGATCATTTAATAAATATTGAACACAAAGCTACTTTAAAATCTCAAAACATGGGAATAAAAGAAAATTTATTTTTAAAAATACAAATTTCTCTAGATACTCAAAATACATTTTATAACCCAGAAAAATATTTTGATTTTCAAATTATTACAATAAATTCTGATAAAACAAATAAAATTTACTCCAACGAAGAAAGACCTTATTATACCACAATGAAAGAAAATGAAACACAATCAATAACGATTAAAACTCAAATTCAACAAAAAGAAATACTTTCATCGAAAAATCCTAAACTTTATCTCATTTATGATTATGAAATAGTAGATCAACAAGGGAAAACAATTACCGGAGGTTCTAATATAGTTTCAAACAAAATAAGTAATATTGTTAATAAATAAGTTTATTATTTAACAAAAAAAAGGATACAATATATGTTTCAACAACAAAATAATAACGATCAAATACAAAAAAAAATATTTATTCTTGCTATTTGTATTTTATTTTTTATCTCTTTTATTATGGTTGTTTATGCTGCGGTTAATCATCAAAATATGATCCAAAATGACAAAAAAATTAATGCAATAGAAAAAAACAATTTTTATATAAATAAAAATTTAAAACAAATAGAACAAAATATTCAAGCAAAAAAAGATCAAGAAGAAAAAGAAGAAGCAGAAAAAAAATTAGAAGATAATTCTAATAAAAAAAATAAAATGCATGGGTTGAATAAAGATATTTTAATAGAAAGCGAAAATTTTATAGCCCAAGATTCTACGAAATTTCCTACTTTTGAAAAATTAGTAGGGTTAAAGGAAGCTAAATCAGCAGCTAAAGGCTTTGTAAATTTTTTAAAAAATAAAAAAGCTTTCGAAAACAGAGGAAAAATGTTTGCACCAACAGGTTTAATGATGTATGGTACACCTGGTTGTGGTAAAACTATTTTTGCAGGCTCAATCGCAAAAGAAACAGAATTACCTTTTATTGAGGTTTCATGTTCTATTTTTGCACAAGAATTTGTAGGAAAAGCCCCGCGAATGGTTAAAGAATTATTTGATTTGGCTAGAGAAGCAGCTAATCAAAATGGTAAAGGAGCAATTATATTTTTAGATGAATGCGAAAATATTTTTTTAAATATTGATAGTTTAAAGCCTGGTTCTGAAATAGCTAATGTTGTTAACGAATTCAAAATTCAATTAGAACCAAGAGAAGAAGAACGTAATCCCGAACAACCTATTTTTGTTATAGGAGCAACTAATCATATTGACGGAATAGAACCTGCTATTTTATCACGTTTTAATCATCGTATCGAATTAAAACCAGGAAATGAATTAGAACGTCAAATTCAATTTGAAAGTATTTTACAACATAATCAATTTCCTATAACTCAAGAGGCTAAAGAATATTTATTAAACACAATTAATAAAGCATTAGATCATTTGCCTCCACAATATGAAAAAACTATTAATGGTGATATAGTAGAGATTCCGATGGAAAAAAATTATAAAAAAGCTTATCGTGTTTTAGACAATTTAATTAAAGAAGCAAATTTAAAATCTATTGATCGTGAAATAACATTAATAACAGAACAAAAAGAATGTGAAAATCCCAAACATGAAGAATTGTTCAAAAATAATATAACTTTCGCTAATAACAATAAAATGAAAAAACAAACGAATTCTAATATTTTAGAAAATTGTTGCGAATGTAAAGCCATTAATGTTGAAGATTTAAAAAAAGCTTATCAAATAATAATAGATGATTCATGTAAATCTTTAGAAAAGATAAAATCAAATTAAAAGGAGAATGAAAAATGTTCTCAATTTTTAGTATTTTTACAAATTTCAAATTATATTTTATTATTTTTATAATTGGAATAATTGTACTTCTTATATTTCGTTTTCTACCTATAATCAACAAATTAAGAGGAAAAAAAACTTCAGTAAAAGAAATTATATTTTTTTCTTTAAGTATATTAGGCATTATATTTATATTTTGGTTCTTCCTTTGGCGAAAAGAACCTATAACAAAAAATTATGATAAATTAACTAATGAAGTGAATAAAGCTATTGATAAATATGAAGATATTACCCATAATTATAAAGGATTAAAATCTAATTGGGAAAAAGAACTTCAAGATGCTGAACAAGAATTAAAAAAACTTCATGAAAAAAAAGAAATTACTGAAATAGACAAAGAAAAAATTCAATTAAGTCTTGATACGAATGAAACCCATATCCAAAATATTAAAAATCAATTAACTAATATTCGTGATGAAATATCGATTGAACAAGGTAAATTAAAAGATTTAGAAAAAAATAAAGAAAAAATTGAAAAAGAAATAAAACAAAAAGAAGAAGAAGCGCTGAAAGAAATAAATGAAAACAAAAAAAAGAAATTATATGAAGAAATCGGAAATTTAAGAAAACAACATATAAAAATAGTAGAAGAAATAACAAATACAAAAATAAAAATTAAAAAATTAGAAACAGCTGAAATTTCATTAAAAAAACAATTAAAAATTGTAGAAGATTTTAAACAAAAATTAACAACATCTATGAATGAATTAAATGTAGAATTAAAAAAAATAACATCTTATATTATGACAATAGAGGAGAAAAAAAAAGAAATACAAAAAAATCTTGATGAAATAAAAAACAAAATGGAACAAATACAAACAGAATGCGAAGCTTATAAAAGCTTTAAATCTATTTTACTAATCCTAAGGCAAAATGCTGAAGCATGGGAAAGATCTAATTCATTTTCCTTTGGTAATTTAGTAAAAGTCTTTTTCAAAGCTTTCGATCGTATTACAGATTTGCTTACTTTTAAAAACAAATTTTCTGTATCTAACAATGAAATAACATTTGAAAAAAACTCTGTTGCCACAACAAATAATTCACAAATCGATAAAACATCAATAAAATTGCCACAAGGACATCCTATATCAATTATGATCAATAGTTTAGTTAAAAAAAAAGGGGAAGAACCTCAAATGATAAGCGCTGAAATTTTAAAAATTTATATGGATGATATTCATAAAGAATTAATGAAATTAGAAAAAGAATATAAAGAATATGAAGAGAAATATAGAAATTATAAAATACAAAACGATCATAATAAAATTATTCAAGACATCAGAGATTTTAAAATAAAAATAGCTAAAGAAAATGATAAAGTTATGGAAGATTATAGTAAATGGTTAGGAGAATATGAAAAATTAACAGAGGAATTGAGCAAAAAACAAGATGAATTTATAGAAAAAGAAAATCACTTAAATATAATAAATAATTTAGATAAACAAAAAGATAAAGTTGAAGAAAATATAGAAGAAAAAGAAATAGAATATAATGAATTACAACAAAAAAATCCTAATTATGCTAAAATTCAACAAAACATAATTAATAGAAAAAATCAAAAAAATGGTATCAAAATTCCTGTATTCCAAATAAAACAAATAAATAGTTAATGCCTAATATAAAATAAAATGTCAAAAAAAATTTTTATTATAAAAAATGACGATTTCAAATTTTTTATTTTAATTAAAATAAAAAATTTGCTTATTTTATATAAAAAATATAAATACAAATCAAAAAGGATATAAAAAATGATATTTAAAAAAAATAAATTTGGTCTCAAAATTTTATTTTATTATATTATTATGATATTTTTTCAATTTAACAATATACTCGGTTATTTTCATATTCGTTTAGGATATCAAATTAAAATTATGGATATAAATGAAATAGCCAATAAATGGATCGCCAATGAACCACCTACGCAAGTGTATGATATCAATATCCAAGAGACAGAAGATATGAAACTATTTTTAAAAGAATTTAAAAATTTAGATACAAATTTAAAAAATAATATACCAGGTTATAATGAATTTAATACAAATTCGTTAAATTATATATCTTTAAAAAATCCTCCCAATGAATTATTGGGAGTTTATATCGTTCCTAGAAATAATCCTTTTAAAAAAAAATATCCAGACACACAATACTCGACTACATTAGAAGAATTATTAACTAATAATAAAATATCAATGAAAGAAATTTACTGTTTTTGGAATGTTAAAACAAAATCTCCGAATCCGAACGTTAAAATTCATCATATCGTTAATCATAATGTTCCTGATGATCAAATAAGTAGCCATATAAATAGATATTTTAATTCAAAACAAATTTATAAAAATAATAAATATATTCAAAATAAATGTTATAATATGACTTCTACATCAGGCCTTATTATACCTTTGCCTGATGAAGGTTTTTTCAATGGTGAAAAAATAACAAATATTTATTTTGATGATGGTATACGTATTATAAACAAAGGAAAGACAGAATATCTTTTAAAAATGGCTAATGGAGCTAAAAATATCTATGTTTTTAGTTTAGATAATTCAAATTATAAAGCTGAAATGGTTTATGATTGTATTACCAATAGATATAGACCCCTCTTTATCGTTAATGGAAACGAAAATTACCAAATTGATTTTAATAATTAATTTATTTATTTTATTTAAAAATTTTTAAATTTTAAATATTGTAAAGGAGATTTATAATTAAATTTAGCTAATATCCAATTTTTATTGTAATAAAAAATAAAACTTTTAATTCTTTTTTTTAATGTTTCAAAAGTATACTGTTGATGTGAAAAACATTTATTTACTTTTAAATATCCTTTTAAAGTGCTAAAATAAGATTCTATCATTGCATTATCAAATGGAAAAGCTTTTCTAGAAATACTAATTAAAAATCCTTTGTTTTTAAGATAATTTTTAAATTTAATATTTTGATAAACACTACCTTGATCTGAATGCATAATACAAGGTTCTTTTAATTTAGGTAATTTTTGAAAAGTTTTTTTTACTAATTCTAAATTAGGTTTCTTACTAATTGCAGATGATAAAATTTGATTATTGAAACCATCTATTATAACTGATAACCAAAATTTACCATTTTTAGTAGAAAAACAAGTCAAATCAGTATATATTTTTTTCAAAGGTTTATCAGATTTAAAATTAAAATTAATTAAATTACAATTTTTTTCTCTTGATATATAAAAATTTCTCTTATTATAAGGTTTTCTGTATGTCATCAACCATTTATTCATACGCATAATATGTAATACTTTTTTATTATTAACTATTTCTTTGTAAGTTTGAAAATAAAGATTTGTAATTTTCCGATAACCAAAAGAAAATCCAGTTTTTTTACATAAACGTCCAAGTCTTTCAACAATTTTATTATAATTAGATTCTCTTTTTTCTTTCTGATACTGAACTTTTTTCCAATAATAATAAGAATTACGGTTTATTTTTAATAATTTTAAAATATCTGTAATTTTCAAATATTTTTTATAAAATTTAATCAAAACAAAAATAAAATCTCTAAAATTAGGTTTTTGATATTCGATAACTAATTGTAATAATTCAATTTCCTTTTCCCTTATAACATTTGAATTTTGACTTTTATTTTTTATCATATCTATGTTTTTCCTGTTTTTAAATTAATTTTATAAAAAGAAAATATTATAAAATGATTACACATATAGGTAAAATATAAATTAAAAAATAAATTTATAAGGGATTTTTAAATTTTTGTTTGCATATATATAATGAAAGGAAAAATATTTAAATTATTATTTAGCACATTAAGTGCTTATAATTTATTATATTTTAATTTTTTTATTTATTATTTAAAAAAATGATATTTATATTACAAAAATACAATAATCATTCCAAAAAATGATATTATAAATAAAAAAAATAATTTTTTATTTTTTTTAAAAATTTGTAATTATTTGGATGCAGTTCATACATTAAAAAAAAATTTCTTTAAAAATTTTTTTTTAATGTATAATAATGTAGTATTAAGAAAAAAATGAAAAAAGTGAAAAAGAAGAGTCAACTCTCCTCTACCTGAAAAATAAATTTAAATTTGTTTTTGGGTAATAAAGCACAAAAAATAATAATCTAAAATAAATTTTTTAAAAAATTTTATTTTATATTTTATTATTTATAGTATCCATAATAATTAAGAGAGTACTTTTTTTATAAGTGCTTTTTTTTTATAAATTTTTTTATTTTTTTTACAATAAATAGGATATATAAAAAATTATTTTTTCAAAAAGGAGTTTATTTAATATTAAATACAATAAAAATATTAAAAAAGATACAAAAATGAATGTTTTGTATAATGAAAATATTCCCCAAGGAGAATATTTGGTAATTGATGAAAATGGAGAAAAATTAGGGGTTTTAGAAAAAAATAAAATAATTCAAATATCTGAAGAAAAAGACACAGATATAGTAATGATTAATCCAAATTCTAATCCTCAAGTCGTTCGTTTAATTAATTATTCATCTTTTCGTTATAAATATCAAAAAAAATTGAAAGAAATCAAAAAAAAACAATCTACAGCAGTTGTAAAAGAGATTCGAATTAGCCCTAATATTGATGCTAATGATTTAAATGTCAAAATAAAAAGAGCTTTTAATTTTTTAAAACAGGGCGATAAAGTAAAAATTATTATGCGTTTTAAAGGAAGAATGATAACACATAGTGATTTAGGTAAAAATATTTTTGATAAAATCACATCTGATTTAAAAGATTTAGGTAATTTTGATGTAGCTCCTAAAATGGTTTCTAATCAAATAATTACTGTTTTATCGCCTAAAACAAAATAAATTATATTTCTTATGAAAATCCAAAGGAATAACGAAATAATTATGATTAAAAAAAAAACTCATAGAGGTTTAAAAAAAAGAATTAAAATCACTAGTACTGGCAAAATGTTAAGAAGATATGCTTATAAAAATCACTTAGCCGGTTCTAAAACAACAAAACAAAATAGACAATTAAGAGGAATTACAAAAGTAGACATTTCTGATGTAAGAAGAATTAAATATCTTATTTAAATTCTCAAAATAAACTTAAGAAGGCAAAATAAAGATGGTTAAAATAAATTTCGTTACAGCAAGACATAAAAAACGTAAAAAAATATTAAAATTAGCAAAAGGTTATGTCGGTTCTAAAAGCACTCTTTTTAGAACAGCTAAAGAACAGGTAATGCGTTCTTTACAATATGCTTACAGAGATAGAAGACAAAAAAAGAGAAATTTTAGAAAACTATGGATTACAAGAATTAATGCTGGTTGTTTGAATAATAATATTAGTTATTCTAAATTTATACACGGGCTTTCATTATCCAAAATAGAAATTAATCGTAAAATGTTAGCTGATATGGCTTATAATGAACCTCAAATGTTTTTTAATTATGTCAATTTATCTAAAAAAGCTTTAGAACAAAAAAATTTAAACAAAGAAGAAAAGATTCCGCAAAAAGAAGATATTTCGACAAAAAAAATAAAAGATGAAAATATAGAACAAGAAGATTTGAGTAAAGAAGATTTAAATAAAAAAACATTAGTAGAATTAAAAAAGATAGCACAAAAACATCAAATAAAAAATATTTATAAATTAAAAAAAATAGATTTAATTAATTTATTAACAAAAATAAATCCTGAAAGGTGAGGACACAGAAAAAGAATATAAATGATAAAAACAGAAGTTACAAAAAAACAAACTTTTTTAATATTATCAAAAATAATTTTTTTTGCATTAATCTCTTTAACAACTTTTTTTTGGTTAAATCAAACATGGAACATTAAAGATTATTCAATTATTCCTTCTAAAATTTTATTAGGTTTTTTCATTTTATTTATTAATTATTTATTAGTATTTAATAATTTTAAAAAAAGTAAAGGTTTTGCTAAAAGTCTCTTTTTTATCGAAAGTGTTATATTCATTTTAATTTCTTTAATACTTATTTTTCATTTTTTTATAAAAACTGACTATATCCAAAAAATATTTAAATTAGATTATATAATTTATTATGTTTTTATAACTCATAGTATCGTAGAATTATATATTAATCAATTAGAAAATAAAGTAAATATCATATCCTCTATAAAATTCATATTATTTATATTATTATTAAGTATAAGTTGCTATCTTAGAGGTGCTGAAATAAATTTATCAAATTATTTCAGAACAATTTTAGGTATTGTATTTTTAATAATAAGTATATATTATATATATAAACTTGTTACACAAATTAATTATTTAAAACAAAATAAAAAAAATATTAACCAACCAAAAGAAGAAGAAATAGTAGAATAAAATTTTAAAATTTAAGGAGTTTAATTAAATTATTATGTCTGATCTATTAAAACAATTAAAAGATTTAACTATGTTAAGTGGTGTACCTGGACAAGAAAAAGAAGTTAACAATTATATCAAAAAAAATATTCAAGGACAATTTGACAAAATTGAATACGATAATTTAGGAAGTTTAATGTTTTATAAAGGCAATAAAGGACCGAAAATTATGTTAGCTGGTCATGTAGATGAAATTGGTTTAATAGTAACTGAAATCACTAAAGAAGGTTTTGTTAAATTCCAACCTCTAGGTGGATGGATAACTGGAGTTATGTTAGCTCAAAAATGGAATATCCACACTCATAAAGGTGTTATAAGAGGTATTACAGGTGCTAGACCTCCTCACGTATTACCTTTATCAGAAAGAAATAAAGTTCCTGAAATGAAAAATTTATTTTTAGATCTTGGTGTTTATAACAAAGAAGAAGCAGAAAATTTAGGTGTTAGAATAGGAGATATGATCACTCCTTATAGCGAATTTGAACTTTTAGCTAATAAAGATTTTGTAGCAGCTAAAGCTCTAGATAATCGTGTAGGTGCTCTAATAGTAATGAAAGTAATCGAAACTTTAAAAGATAATCCTAATCAATGTATCGGTGCTTTTACAGTTCAAGAAGAAGTAGGTTTAAGGGGAGCTAAAACAAGTACAAATAAAGCAAAACCTGTCATAGTTATTGCTGTAGATACTAGTGTTGCTGATGATGTGCCAGGCGATGCAAATGCTCATATTAAAGTTTTAGGTCAAGGTCCTCAACTTACTTGTTGGGATCATGGTTTAGTTCATCACAAAGCTTTAAGAGAATTGTTCATTAAAACAGCTAAAGAAAATAATATTCCTTTTCAAGAATCTAAACCAAGCGGTGGACAAACTGATGCTTCAGCAATGCATGTTCAAAATGAAGGAGCAGCATCTCTTTCTATTAGTGTGCCAACTCGTTATATTCATTCTCATACTTCTGTTATCCATATAAAAGATATCGAAAATACAATTAAACTTCTAGTTTTATTAATAAAACAATTAAACGAAAAAAAAGTACAAGAAATTTTATTTAACTAATTCAAATTTTATGAAAAAATAACCATAATTAATAAAAAAATCTTAATTATTGGTTATTTTTTCAAAACAAAAATAAAGAGGTTTCTAATTTTATGAAAAGAACATACCAACCTAGTAAAATAAAAAGAATCAGAACACATGGTTTTAGAACTAGAATATCCACTGTCGCAGGACGTCGCGTAATATCTAATAGAAGAAAAAAAGGACGTATAAAATTAACTGTTTCATAAAATATCAAAAATAAAATTAAAATAATAAAAAAATAACTTTTTATTTTTTTTAAATATTTTTATAAAAAAATGTATCTATATAAACATTTTGGATTTTTTCGAAAATAAAAAATAATTTTTTTATAAATTTTAATTTATTTGATATTAAATAAATTTAAGGAATATACATAATTTTTAGATATGAAAAAAAAATTTATTTTAAAAAAAAAAAGCGAAATAGATTTGATTTTTAAATTTAAAAAAAATGTAAGAAATTATTTTTTTATATTATATTATATTCAAAATAAAAATTTAGAAAATTTTAAATTTGCTTTAAGTATTAATAAAAAATATGGAAAAGCCCATGATAGAAATTTAATAAAAAGACGTTTAAGAATGATTATTCATAACAATTTTTCGTTAATAAATAATAATATGTCTTTTGTTCTTGTTATTAAAAATAACGCAAAAAAATTAGATTTTTCTGATTTAGAAAAAAAATTTTTAACTTTAATCAAAAAAACTTCTTTATAATTTAATACAAAACTAAGGTAATTAATTGTGAATAATATTGAAAATAAAAATATAAAATTAATTAAAAATTTTTTTATGATTTTTCTTTTGAGTTTGATTTTATTTTTTGTTATTAAAAAAAGTGATCCACAAATCGATCCTAACAAATTTGAAAGTACAGAATTCAAAATTGTTTTTGATGAAAGCGATTTGACTTCAAATCATGTAAAAGAATTAAAAGAAAAATTAAATTCAAATGATAATAGCCAAATAGAAACTTTATTACAAAAAATTAATATTTTTAATTTTCAAATCGAAAAAAAAAATAAAAATATTCTAATCGAAAAAATAAAAGTAACTAACGAAACTCCAGATAAAATTAAAGTTAAAATTAAAGATAAAATTAAAAACATTTTAAATGGAGAAGAACTTTGTTTTTATTTCGAAAAGTCACAAAAAAAAATGGACGACAAAAATCAAATTTCTCAAATTCAAAATTTTTTTACTATTAAAACAGGTACTAATCGAAATTATTTTGAAAACAAATATAAAAATAATAACAATACTAATGAATCAAAATTAAAATTTGGTTTTATAAAAGGAAATATTTTATTAAATAATCTTTCACCAGAACAAACAAAAATCTATAAAGAAAATCCAAAAGAAGAAATTTCAAATGCTGAATACAATTCATTAATTAAAACAAAAATAAATAAAAATAACGCAATTAATTATTTTAATTTAGAATTAAAATATAATAATAATGATATTCCTTCTCAAAATATTTCTCAAAATATAAAAATTTTTATTAATGATAAGGGAGATTTACCTATTCAGTGGCCTAATAAATTAGAATGGAACTTTTTTTTAGGATGGGGGTATATATGGAATGTTTTAATCATATTTATTTCTTTTTTCTTAAATTTTTTTTCAAATATATTCGCCTCTCCGAAAGAAGAAGGATTTATTTTCGGTAATTTAGGTCTAGGAATAATATTGACTACTATCTTAATAAGAACTTTATCATGGCCTATTTATACTAAAGCTAGCACTTTTAGTAGAAATATGAGTTTAGCTCAACCAGAAATTAACAAAATACAAGAAAAATATGCTTTAAAAAAAGATAAACAATCTATGCAAAAAATGCAAATGGAAATTTTTAAAACATATCGTAAATATAATTTTAGCATCTTCGGTATTTTTATATCTTTTTTACAAATGCCTATTTTAATTGCAATGTTCAGAACTTTAAATCGTTTTTTTGTTTTAGGTGGTATTTTTAAAGCTAATCATACTAAACCTTTTTTAGGTTGTATATATTTAAAACCTGATGGCGAAACAGATATTTTAATTAAAATATTTTTATCATTTTTAGTAGGAATAAGTATGTTTTGTTTCAACAAAATTAACCTAAAAAGATCTTCTGATTTAAAACGAAAAAATACAAATATAAATCCAGAACAAAAAAAACAAGAAATGACAATGAAAATAGTTAATTATATTATGATTATTTTTATGGTTTTCGCTGCTTTTAAAGACTTAACTTTAGCTTTATATTGGATCACTGGTAATATTTATACTATTTTTCAAATAAAAATAAATAATAAAATAATCAAAAAACATGATTTATTAAATAAAAAAATTTAAAATTAATATCCTAATTATTTTAAGATATACTTTTTTATAAAATTTTATAAAAAAATTAAATTTCAAAAATAAATAAAATATAAATTTATTACCGAAATATTAACTATATTAAATTTTTTTCAAGATTAATTTGATACAATTAATGTATAATTTATAATGTATTTTTGTTTTTATATTCATATACTTTTCATGGATTATTTGAAATAATGAATAAAAAAAATAATATAAGAAAGGAATGATTAAATTGATTCAACCTTTACATGATTATGTCGTGTTAAAACATAAAAAAGAAAACGAAATAATTAAAAGCAAAAGCGGAATAATTTTAGAATTGAATAAATCTGAAATTGGTGTTGTTGTAAGTTGCGGACCTCAAGTATCAGATGAAAATATTAAACCTAATAGTAAAGTGATTTATAAAAACTATGAAGGACAAAAAATTAAACTTGAAGAAGAATACTTGATTATAAAAAGCAAAGATATAATAGCTGTATTAGTTTAATTTAAATTAAAAAAATAAATTTAGAAAAGGAGAAAAAAATTAATAAAATGACTGCTAAATCAATTCTTTTTGATAAAGATGCTAGAAAAGAAATTTTAAATGGAGTAAATGTTTTAGCTAATACTGTAAAAATTACTTTGGGGCCAAAAGGAAATAACGTTGTCTTAGAAAGAAAACATGGTTTGCCTTTAATTGTTAATGATGGAGTTACAATTGCTAAAGAAATAGAACTAACAGAACCTTTTCAAAACATAGGGGCTCAATTAGTTCGTGAAGCAGCAACTAAAACTAATGATAATACTGGCGATGGTACAACAACAGCAATTGTTTTAGCGCAAAGTATGATTCAAAAAGGCTTTAAATTTATTGATTCTGGTTTTAAATCTTCTTTAATGAAAAAAGGAATTTTAGAAACTTCTCATAAAATAGTAGAACAAATTTTAAAAAAATCTAAACCAATTACTACAAAAGAAGAAATAGCTAATATTGCTACTGTTTCTTCAGGAAGTAAAGAAATAGGGCAAATTATAGTTTCTGCTATGGAAAAAGTTACTGAAAAAGGTGTTATAACTATAGGGGAATCTAAAGGTTTAGAAACTGAACTAGAAGTTGTTGAAGGAATGCAATATGATAAAGGTTATTTATCAAGTGTTTTCATTAATAATTTAGCTAATATGTCGGTTGAATTAGAGCAAGCATTAATTTTAATCACTGACCATAAAATTAATAATATTAATGAAATTAGTCATTTATTAGAAGAAGTAAAGAATACATCTAATCCTTTATTAATAATAGCTAATTCATTTGATAATGATATAATTAATATTTTAGCGTTAAATAAATTCCACGGAGCTTTAAATGTTGCTATTACAGAAGCGCCAGGTTTTGGTGATAATCAAAAAGAATTATTAAAAGACATTGCTGTTTTAACTCAAGCTAATTTTATTTCTAAAGACTTAAATTATAAATTACAAGATACTAAGCTCGAAGATTTAGGTAAAATAAAAAAAGCAATTATCAAAAAAGATAATACAGTTTTAATAGGGACATCAAAAAACCCTTCTTTAACAAAAAGAATTAAAGAAATAGAAACTCGTATTCAAAATACAACAACTGAACATGAATTGAATAATTTAAAATCTCGTTTAGCTAAATTATCCGGCGGAGTAGCAGTTATTAAAGTAGGTGCAGCAACAGAAACAGAATTAAAAGAACAAAAATTAAGAATTGAAGATGCTTTAAACGCTACTCAAGCAGCTGTTACTGAAGGTATACTAGCTGGCGGAGGAAAAACTTTAATAGAGATTTATAAAACATTAAAAGAAACTTTAATAGTTTCTACACCTGATATCCAAAAAGGAATTAATATTGTTTTAGATAGTTTATTAACTCCAGCTTATCAAATCGCTGAAAATTCAGGTTTTGACGGAGATACAATAGTTAAAGAACAATTAGAACAAAAAGAAGGTTTTGGTTTTAATGCTGAAACAGGAGAATATGTTGATTTATTTAAGGAAGGTATCGTAGATCCTACTAAAGTAACCAAACAAGCTATTTTAAATTCGGCATCCATTGCTGCTATGTTTATAACTACTGGAGCAGCAGTTGCTTCTATTCAAGATAATAAAGGATTATCTAAACTTTCAGATAACAATCCTTTTTAAAATAAAAAATTAATAAAAAAGTTTTCTTTTGGATAAAAAACCATCACAAAAAAAGAAAACTTTTTTTATTAATTTTTATTTAAATTCATGTAAAAATGATAAAATTACTAGTAGATATATAAAATATAATATATTTTGCGCTTATAAAAATTTTAATAAATGTCTTAAAAAGGAAGTATTTTGTAAAAAATAAATTATCATGAAATTAATTCTAAAATACATTTTTAAATATAAAAAACTTCTTTTATTAAATATTTTTTCTTTTATATTAATAATTATTGGTGAATTATCAATACCTTATATTGTGGGTAGATATATAGTTAAACATCAAAATAATCAACCACCTTTTCAAACTATTTTTTTATATTTATGTATGCTAGTTTGTATGATTATTTGTGGTAATTTAATAGTTAATTTTTGTATCTCCAAAATTTCATCTTTAATTTTTAAAGATTTAAGTACTGATTTATTTAAAAAAATACAAACTTTTTCTTTCTTGGAAATACAAAAATTAGGAGTTTCTGCTATAGTAAGCAGAAGTACTTATAATATTTACCAAATAATAAATTTTGTCACTACTTTTTATAAAACATTTATTGTAACCCCTATCGTTTTAGTTTCTTGTTTTGTTATAATATTTAAAATAAAAGCTACGTTATCTTACGGTATTTTATTTATTATTCCTTGTTTTATAATTATTTTAATTTTAATTATTAAAAAAAATTATCTTTTATCGGTTCAACAACATACAAAATTAGAAGAAATGAATTATAAAATTAGATCTGGTATAACAGGAACAAAAATAATCAGAACTTTAAACCAAGAAACAAATGAAGAAAATAAATTTGAAAAAATAAATTCAAATTTTAGAGATTTAGCGATTAAATTATTTACTTCCATTTTATCAATTGAACCTTTTTTTTATTTATTATTAAATCTTTCTATTATTATTACTAATTTTATTGCATCCGATATTATTTTCTACAAACAAATTAATGTAGGTGATTTATATATTTGTATAGTTTATAATATACATATTTTATCTTCTATTTTAAATTTTTTACTATTATTCATGATGTTTCCTAAAACTTTAATCGCTTTACAAAAAATCCAATATTTATTTAATATAGAGCCTTCTATTAAAAATTCTTTAACTAATCCTGAAAAATTAGAAACTATTAAAAAAATAGAATTTAAAAATGTTTTTTATCAATATCCTAATGCTAATAAATTAACTTTAAAAAATATTAATTTTCAAGCCAAAGAATCAGAAATCATTTCTTTTGTAGGTAAAACAGGTTCTGGAAAAACTACTTTATTAAATTTAATCCCTCGTTTAATAGATCCTATTAAAGGAACTATAGAAATAAATGGGATAGATATTAAAAAATATGATGTTAAAACGATGAGAAATAAAATTGGTTTTGTTTCGCAAAAAAATATTTTATTTAAAGGAACTATTTATAGTAATTTATTATTTAGTAAAGAAACAGCTGATTCTGAAGAAATGTTGGAAAAAGCTAAAATAGCTCAATCATATGAATTTATCCAAAATAAAAGTAATAAATTAAAAGATCAAGTAAGTGAATTAGGTTCAAATTTATCAGGAGGACAGAAACAAAGATTATCGCTTACAAGAGTTTTATTAAAACAACCAGATGTATATATTTTTGATGATTCTTTTTCTGCTTTAGATTATGAAACTGAATTAGCTATTAGAAAAAAGTTTTTTGAAATAAAAGGAAAAGCTATCGTAATAATAGTAGCTCAAAGATTAACTTCTGTTTTAAATGCTGATAAAATTATTGTTTTAGATGAAGGACAAATAGTAAGTATGGGGAAACATAAAGAATTAATTAATACATGCCCTTTTTATCAAAAAATTGCTATTTCACAAAAAATAAAAGAGGCCGTGTAAAAAATGAAACAAATATTTAAATACTTAAAACCTTTTAAAAACAAAATAACAATAAGCATTTTTTTGATTTTTATTATTTCTGTTCTTCAAATGTATATTCCTTTATTTGAAGGTGAATATATTTTAAATTTTCTTATTAACGAACAAAACCATACAAACTGGATCAATTATAAAAAACATATTATGATTTTTTTAAGTATAAATTTTATATTTTATTTATTATGCGCCATAGGTAAATTTATTTATAATAAATTTCTGATAACTTCAATTCATAAAGGTATGAAAAACCTACGCCAAGATATTTATAAAAAAATTAATAAATTACCTATGAGATATTTTGATCAAAATACTGTTGGCGATATTATGAATAAAATGACAAATAATGTCGATATTATTTCTAATGGTCTGCAACAGACTTTTGCTTCTATAATTTATTCTTTTTTTCAAATCATAATTTTATTAATTTGTATGTTAATAGTTAATTGGCGTTTAGGTTTTATTATTTCTTTAATGATTCCTCTTTCTTTTTTGGTTATCATCATCATAAATAAAAAATCTCGTAATGTTTTTATTCAAAGGTTTGATAAAACATCTGAATATAATGGTTTTTTACAAGAAAAATTTAACGGTCATAAAGAAATTATGTTGTATAACCAACACAAAAACATTATTAAAGAATTTAAACAAATTAACAAAGATTTATCTAAAATGATTTTTAAATCTAATTTTTTATCTGGTTTAGCCGTTCCTATTGTAAATGCTTTTACATACATAATACTAACAATTATTGTCGTATTAGGATATTTTTTAATGAAAGAAGGAGAACTTCCTCTTTTACTAATGAAATTAGGTTTTGTATCTATTCAGTTCGGTCTTTTTGAAGCTTTCATTCAATATGTTTGGCGTTTAGGTGATCCTATTAATAATTTAAGTAAAATTTTTATTGTTGTTCAATCAACGAAAACTGCCATTCATAAAGTTTTTGATTTTTTATATGAAGTTGAAGAAAAAGAAGATGATCCTAATTGTATTACCTTAGATAAAATTAAAGGTGTTGTTGGATTTTCTAATGTATCTTTTGGTTATTCAAAGGATAAACCTATTCTGAAAAATATTAATTTAAATGTTGAACAAAACCAAACAATAGCTATTGTAGGTTCCACTGGTTCAGGAAAGACAACTTTAATTAATTTATTAACTAGATTTTATGATGTTGATGAAGGTTCTATAACTATTGATGGAGTAGATATTAGAAAATTTGAAAAAAAATATTTAAGAAAAATTTTAGGACTAGTTTTACAAGATGTTTGGCTTTTTAAAGGTACTATTTTAGAAAATATTAAATATGGTAGTGAAGATAAAAGTGATGAAGAAGTAATAGAAATAGCTAAACAAACTCAAATTCATGATTTTATTATGTCCAAAGATAAAGGTTATCAAACTATAATTAACGAAGAATCAGATAATTTATCTCAAGGTGAAAAACAATTAATCACAATAACTAGAACTTTATTACGTAATCCTTCTATTTTAATTTTAGATGAAGCAACTTCGACTATTGATACGCAAATGGAAATGATTTGTCAAAAATCTATTCAAACATTATGCCAAAATAAAACTTCTTTTGTAATTGCGCATCGTTTATCTACAATTGTTAATGCTGATGTTATTATAGTATTAAAAAATGGTTCCATTATTGAAAAAGGAAAACACGAAGAGTTAATCCAAATAAAAGGTTTTTATCACAATCTTTATCATAGTCAATTTAAAAAATAATAAAATAAATATTAAAAAAATTAAATTTCATAAAACATAAAATTATATAATTTTTATTAATAATAAAAATAGTTAAAAAGTTTTAACTAAATGACTTCTTTATTTTTTTATATAAAAAAGTTTACGAAATTCATTTAAACTTCTCAATTTGAGGTTTTTAAAATATATTTTCTTATTATTTTTTTAATTCTAGTATAATAAAAAAATCAAAAAAATAATTATATCGAAAAAATTTATAATTAATTTTTTTGAATTTTTTTATTTTTTTAAATTTAAAAATTTTTAAATAAATCAATTTTTATATAGTTGAAAATATAAAATATTATGATAATATAAGTTTAAATAATTGTAATTTAAAATAAATGGATTTTTTTATGTTATAAATTAACTCAATTAATTAAAAAAAGAAAGATATTAAAATTATGTTTGATAATAATAATACTTTAATAGATATAAATAATTTATCCAAAAAGTTTTGCGTAAAAAAAAATTTATTTAAAAAAGATATTTTTTTTTACGCAAACCAAAATATTAATCTATCTATTTATAAAGGTGAAACTTTAGCTATAGTTGGAAGTTCAGGTTCAGGAAAATCAAATTTAGGACAATTAATTGTCCAATTAAACAAACCTACTTCAGGTAATATCTTTTATCATTCAAATGATTCAAATAAAATTAATTTAACCGAATTAAATAATAAACAAAAACGTTCCTTTAGAAAAGATCTTCAAATTATTTTCCAAGATCCTTTTTCTTCTTTAAATCCTTCTTTAAAAATATCTGATATCATCGGTGAAGGACTTCTAATTCATAAAATGGTTAAAAATAAAAAAGATCCTTTATATAAACAAAAAATTTTAGATATTATGGAAAAATGTCAAATTGATAGGTCTTTTTATTCACGTTATCCAACACAATTATCAGGAGGACAAAGACAAAGAATAGCTATTGCTCGTTCATTAATTATAAAACCCAAATTTATTGTTTGTGATGAAATCGTTTCAGCATTAGATGTTTCTACGCAATCAAAAATTCTTAATCTTTTAAATGATTTAAAAAGAGATTATCAATTAACTTTTATGTTTATTACTCATGATTTAGGTGTAGCTGGTTATTTCAGTGATCGAATATGTGTAATGTATTTAGGTAATATAGTAGAAATCGCCCCTAAAGAAACAATTTTAAAAAATCCTTGTCATCCTTATACAAAAAAAATTTTAAATGCTATTCCTAAATTAGATAATCAAAGACAAAAAGAACATAAAATTATCTATGAAAATTCCAATTTTAAATTTTTATTTCATCAAAATCAAAAAGATTTAGATTGGGCAGAAATTGCTCCTCAACATTTTGTTAAATGTACTTTAAAAAAATAAAAAAAGAGGGTTTAATTTTATATAATGAGTTTATTAAAGATTGAAAATTTACACACTTATTTTGAAACTCCAAAAGGATTGATAAAGGCGGTAAATGGGGTTTCTTTTGAATTAAAAAAAGGAAAAACTTTAGGTATTGTTGGTGAATCAGGAAGTGGTAAAAGTCAAACTGCTATTTCTATTTTAAAATTATTTAATAAAAATCAAAAAATCCATCAAGGAAAAATTATTTTTAATAATAAAGAAATTTCTCAATATAATCAAAAAGAAATGGAAAAACTTCGTGGTAATGAAATAGCTATGATTTTTCAAGATGCCTTGTCTAGTCTTAATCCTGTTTTTAAAATAAAAGAACAAATAATAGAAATATTAAAATTACACAAAAAAATGAATTCTTCAGAAAGTGAAAAAAAAGTTTTTGAAATTTTAAACAAAGTAAAAATCAATAATGTTCGCAGAGTTATGGACTCATATCCTCATCAATTATCCGGGGGAATGTGTCAAAGAGTAATGATAGCAATGGCTTTAGCATGTGAACCTCAACTTTTAATTGCTGATGAACCAACTACAGCTTTAGATGTTATCATCCAACAAGAAATTTTAAATTTAATTAACTATTTAAAAAAAGAAATCAAAACATCAATTTTATTCATTACTCATGATTTAGGAGTTATATCACAAATTGTAGACGATGTGATAGTAATGTATAAAGGAAAAATAGTTGAAAGCGGTTCAATCAAAGACATCTTAAATAAACCTAAAAATGAATATACAAAATCTTTATTAAATAATTTTTTAAAAACAAGTTTTTTAAATTATTAAAAAAATATATAAAAAAAATAATTTTTTTAAATAGCGAGGAATAAATATGAAATGTCTTTCATAAATTATATTTTTAAAAAACTTTTTTATGTTTTGTTAGTTTTAATTACTATTGTATTAGTTAGTTTTTTTGCTGTTAAACAAATACCAAGTGATCCAGTTACGGCTGCTTTTGGTCAAAAAGGACCTACGCCAGAACAAAGAGCCAATTTAGAAAAAAAATTAGGTTTAGACAAAACAACAAGCGAACAATTTTTCATATATTTAAAAAATATATTAAAATTTAATTTTGGTAATTCTTATAAATACGAAAACCAAAAAACATTAAGTCTTTTTTGGAGATCATTTAAAATAACTTTATTATTATCTTCTCTAAGTTGTATTTTAGGTTCTTTAATAGGTATTTTTTTTGGATCTTTATCAGCTTTATGGCAAAATAGTAAAAAAAGTTTTATATTAGAATTTATATTTCTTTTTTTATTTTCTACTCCTACTTTTATTATCAGTTTTATATTACAATACTATTTAGCATATAAATTAAAAATTTTTGAAATATCAGGAGCTTATTCTTTGCCTATTTTAACTTTATCTTTAGCAGTCAGTGGAGCAATATTCAAAATAACTCAAAATAATATGATAGATTCTTTAAAACAACCTTACATTACAACAGCATATGCCAAAGGTTTATCAACAAAAACAGTTATTTTTAAACATGCTTTAAAAAATGCTATAATCCCAATATTAGCTCAAATGGGTTTAGTTTTAAACTATTTAATTAGTGGTTCTGTAATTACAGAAAGTATATTCAATTTAAGAGGCATGGGTAGATTAATAATAGATTCCTTTCATAATAGAGATTATCCTATCATTCAATGTTGTATGATTTTATTAGCTATTTTTATTTCTGTTTTTAATCTCTTATTAGACTTGCTTTATTTCAAATTAAACCCTAAAATAAAATAAATAGAAAACATAAAAAATTATATTAAGGAAAATATAAAAATAACTAATGAACAAAAAAATAAATTATTTAATATCATTTTTTCAAAAAAAATTAAAAATTTTAAAAGATATAAATTTTTTATTCGGTATTATTTTTTTAACTATTTTATTATTTTTTATTTTATTCAAAAAGATTTTAAATTTTCCAGATCCTTTTTCATGCGATTACAAAATATTACAAAATATAAATTCTAAACATTGGATGGGAACTGATGATACAGGATACGATTTATTTACCCGTTTTTTAGAAGGTGCTAAAATTTCTTTACAAATAAGTTTTTTTGTCATAATTATAAGTAGTTTTATAGGTGTTTTTTTAGGTATTATATCTGGTTATTTTCAAGGATTTATAGACAATATAATTATTTTTTTATGTGATTTTTTAACTGTTATACCAGATATTATATTAGCTATTTTAATTATGTTATTGCTGAATAATCAACAAAGTATAAAAACTCTTGTTATAGTATTAAGTATTTCTTATATACCTTCTTATATTCGTATTATAAGAGCTAATACTTTAATAATTAAACAAAAAGATTTTATTAAAGCATCTAAAGCTTTAGGAGCAAATCAATTTCAAATTATCAAAAGACATGTTTTTCCTAATATTTTAACCAATTTAATAACTAAAATGATATTAAATATGTCAAATGTTATTTTAGCCATTTCGGGATTAGGTTTTATTGGATTAGGTTTAGATCGAACTAAGCCTGAATGGGGTAATATTTTATACTCTTCCAAAAATTATATCATGAATTATCCTAATTTATTTTATGGTCCTTTTATTATTATTTTTTTAACTATTTTATCTTTTAATCTAATAGGAAAAAGTTTAATTAAAAAATATGAAAATAAACAAAATAGTTATTAAAATATAAAAAATCTAAAAAATATTTAAAAAATTAAATAAGGAATTATAAAAAAATATATGAGCATAAGTAAAAAAGAAAAAATAAAAACTTTTTTAACTAATAACAAAAATATAATTTTTGTTATCAAAACAATATTAACAATATCAATTATTTTTGTATTCATAATGTTAAAACCAAAAAAAGACAACGAAATTAATAAATTTATTATAGCTATGAAAGAGGATGCAAAAGGACTAGACCCTACCAATGAAGAACACACAAATTTATATTATTCTAATATTATTCTTGATTTGTTACATAGTAATTTTTTTATAAAAAATGAAAAAACAAACGAATACATTCCTCAATTGCTTCAAACAATACCTATTAAAAATGGAAAAAAATTAATGTGCGAATTAAAAGATGATGTTTTTTTTCATAATGATACAAAAATAACAAGTGATGATGTTGTTTATACATTTAATCGAGCGCACGAAAAAGAACACAAAGAATATAAAAAAATAAAAAAAGTTAAAAAAATAAATGATAAAAAATTTGAACTCGAATTAACAGATGACAATGAATGTTGGCAAGATCCTTTTGTTAAATCAATTAGAATAATTAGTCAAAAAGAAATGACACAAAATCCTGAAAATGGATATATAATCGGAAGCGGAACTTATAAATTAAAAAAATATTTACCAGGAGAAAAATTTGAATTAGAACCTTTTCAAAAATATAATAATAAAAAAGATAGAAAAAATATTGAAATAAAAATATCTCAAGATGATAATACTCTTATACAAGAATTACAAAACAATAAAATTCATGCTATATTAGATTATAAATCAGAAAAAATCAAAGATTTAAAAAAAAATATTGAAGAAGGAACATTTGATAATATAAAAATATTAGAAAATTATAAAGCTAATCAAAGTTATATTTATTTTAATAAAAGAAAAACAAAAAAAGAAGTACGTGAAATAATCTCAAAAAGTTTAGATATAAACAAATTCATTAATGATTTAAACTTACCAAGTGAAATTTCAAATGCTGCATTACATAATAAATTAATAGGATATGATCCTCATATAGATTATCATAAAGATCTTTTTAATCGAGAAGAAGCTAAAACAAAAGTTAGTGAATTATCATCAAGCGAAGACAAAAAATTAATTATTCCTTTTAATGAAAACAGTCCAAAAATACAACACAAAATAATACAAGAATTGGAACATATTGGTTTTAAAGTAAATAAACCAGTAGACAATTTTGAAATAATTATTTCAAAAGCAGGTAAAAATGATTCACCTTATAGTTTTATTTTTTTAGGGGAACAATTCGAAACAAAATTTGGTCATAAATATTTTGAAGATTACTTTTTAACAAGCAATAAAACAGAAAATAACTTTATTGGAATAGATGAACAAGATAAACCTTTTCTTGAAGATAAAATAAATGAAGCTAAACGTCAAACAAGAAATATGAATGAATATAAAAGATTGATATCCGAAATAGAACAATACTTAAATCAAAATTATTACTTATTGCCGCTGATGAAAAGTAAAACTTACATTATAACAAATAAAAAAATAAAAAAAGGTTTTGAAGCAGATATATTTGGTAAATATTATAATATGGATTCAATTGAAATTGAATAATTTAAATTTTTAATAATTACGAGAAAAAAAATAAAAAACCAAGTTTACTTATTCAAAAAGTAAATTTGGTTTTTTATTTTTTTGAAACAATAAATTAACTCTTTTACCTAAATTTTCAGGTAATTCAAAAAAAAATTTATTTTTTAATTTAAAATGATACATTTTATTTATATTTTGTAATTCTTTTTCGTAAGAAGGACCTTTCATAGCTATAAAATTACTTTTATCTTTAGTTACAAAAGAAGCTAATTTTAAAATTAAATCTAATTTCCCTAAAGCTCTTGCGATAACACAATTATATGTTTCTTTATGTTTTTCAATTTTTTCTTGAAAAACATAAACATCTGACAAATTTAAATGTTCGATTAATAATTTTAAAAAATTAGTTTTCTTGGAAGAAGAATCAATTAAAAAAACTTTTAAATTAGGGCATAAAATCTTTAAAGGAATCCCAGGAAAACCAGCACCTGATCCTAAATCTAATAAATTTTTTATTTTATTAAAATTTAAAATTTTAGAAATCAATAAAGAATCATAAAAATGCTTTAAATAAAAATCTTTTTTTTCCACCAAAGAAGTTAAATTAATTTTTTGATTATAACTCATTGAAAATAAATAATATTTTTTAAACTGTTTTAATTGAAAATCATTTAAACAAAATTCTTTTTTCAATAAATTTTCAAAAAACATTTTTATATTTTCTTAAATAAATATTTAAAATAGATATATCAACAGGATTAACTCCTGAGATTCTAGATGCTTGACCTAAGTTATCAGGTTTAATTAATATTAACTTTTCTTTCGCTTCCATAGATAAATTATTAATTTTATTATATTCAATCTCTAAAGGTATTTGAAGTGTTTCAAAACTTAAATTTTTTTGAACTTCTTTTTCGGCCTTCAAAATATAATCTTCATATTTAATCTGTATCTCTGTTTGTTCTAAAACTTCTGAATCATATTTTTTATTCAAGAAAAAATCTATAATTTTAATATTTAATTCATTTCTTTTCAATAATTTATATAAACTCATTTTTTCTTTAATAGAAGAATTATATTTTTTAAGAAAATTTAAATTTACTTCATTAGGGAATACAATAAATTCTTTTAAATCTTTTTTCAAATCTTCTATTTCTAACCGTTTTTTTTCTACTTTATCATAAATACTTTTATCTATTAACCCTAATTTATATCCATAAGAAGTTAATCTTAAATCAGCATTGTCATGTCTTAAAAGCAAACGAAATTCAGCTCTAGAAGTTAAAAGACGATAAGGTTCTGTTGTCCCTTTATTAATCAAATCATCAATTAAAACTCCAATATAAGCTTCATTTCTTTTTAATACTAAATTTTCTTTATTTTCAATTTTTAAACCAGCGTTTATACCAGCCATTAAACCTTGACAAGCAGCTTCTTCGTAACCACTAGTTCCATTTAACTGACCAGCCAAAAATAAATTTTCAATCTTTTTAGTTTCTAAATTATATTTTAATTGATTAGGATTAAAAGCATCATATTCAATAGCATAAGCATATTTAGTAATTTCTGCTTTTTCTAAAGCAGGAATTGTTTGTAAAATTTGCTTTTGTACTTCCTCAGGAAAACTGGTAGAAAGTCCTTGTAAATACATTTCATTTAATTCTAAACTTTCTGGTTCAATAAAAATTTGATGACTTTCTTTATCACAAAAACGAACAATTTTATCTTCAATAGAAGGACAATAACGTGGTCCTTTACCTTCTGCATAACCACCATACATAGCAGATTTATCTAAATTTTGTTTTATTAAAGCATGAGTTTTTTTATTAGTATGTACTAAAAAACAAGGTTCTTGAAACCCTAAATCTTTAATCACAGAAGGAGAACTAAAAGTTTGTAAAATATCATCTCCTAATTGAATTTTTGCTTTTGAATAATCAATAGTATCTTTCTTAACTCTCGGAGGAGTTCCTGTTTTTAAACGAACAATTTCAAAACCATAATCTTTTAATTGTTTGCTAATACCATAAGTAGTAGGACTATTGTTAGGACCTGAACTTATTTTTTTTTGACCAATTAAAATACTGCTCGCTAAATAAGTTCCTGCTGTTAAAATAACTACTTTACCATGAACAATAGTTTGATCTGTTAACTGAACACCTTTGACTTTATTATCATTTATAACTAAATTATTAACAAAACCTTCTAATAAAGTTAAATTAGGTGTTTTTTTTAAAATTTCTAAAATAATTTGAGGATATTTTAGTTTATCTATCTGCGCTCTTAAACTTCTAACAGCGGGACCTTTGGAAGTATTCAACATTTTAACTTGGATTTGTGATAAATCAGCTGCTTTACCCATGATGCCTCCTAAGGCATCTATTTCTCTGACAACAACTCCTTTAGCTGGACCTCCAATAGAAGGATTACACGGTAAAGAAGCAATTTGTTTTAAATTACCTGTAATTAAAACTGTTTTGTGTTTTTTAGCCAAAGATAAAGCTGCTTCAACGCCTGCATGACCCCCACCAACAACAATACCTTCGAAAATCATTTCTTTTTATCCTTTCGATAAAAAAATTTTTTAATCAAGACAAAAATAAAATTCAAAAAATATTTTTCTTTTTCATATAGATGATTCTATAAAATATAATCTTTGTTTTTTTGAAATTTCTTCAAAAACTTTAGCGCCTAAAAAAAATTTAACTTCCTGCATTGTTTTTTTTAATAATTGTTTTTTATAATCTTGAAAAATTTTTCTTTGTTTAATATTTATATAAAAGAATAAAAAAATAAAATTTGAAATAAAAGTAATAAAAAAAATTAAAAATTTATTCTTTTGAGCGAATTCCTTGTTTAAACTAAATAAAACAAAAATAAAAAACAAAGAAACAAAAATATTTAAAAAAGAAAAAACAAAATTTTTATTAATTATATTCAAACGTTTATTCAATAATGTTGAAAGAAAATTCATATAAATAATATTAATTTCTTTTTGATATAATATCTTGAACTTTTGATAATAATCTTCATCAACGAAAACTCTATAAACATTATCTACAATACTCCAAATAACATATTGTTTCATATCTAAAAAATAAGAATTATATTTACTTTGTTTTAAAAAAAAAAATTCAATTTTCTTTTCTTTTCCATTTATATCATATATTTCAAAATGGAAAGGTTTTCCTTCAATAGAATTAAAAATAAAAGGAAAAAGTTGTATTTTATTTGTTTTATTTTTAAAAAAATTTATCATCTTGTTTATTTTCCCTATTTTTATATTTTCTCATTACTTAAAAAATCTTCTTAAAAATCACCATCCACATATGATTAAAACTTATGGCTGCTACAACCAAATCCTGACCAGATTCATTTTTTATCACATTGAATGGTGATTTTTAAGAAGATTTTTTTACAAAATAAAAAATTTTATTTTCTAAGATTAGCAAAAAATTTTTTTAAAATATACTCGCTTTCTTTTTCTAAAAAATTAGATTTAAAAGATATCTTAGAAAAAAAATTATTATCTTCTTTTAATAAATAAAAATTACTATTCAAGCCTAACCTTATATTAGGAATGCTATAATATATTTTCTTAATTCTTACTTGAATTAAGGCTCCCATACACATTATGCAAGGTTCTAAGGTAGTATAAATTATTATATCATTAAATCTATAATTTTGAAATTTTTTATTCAATTTTTTTAAAATCAAAAATTCAGCATGACCAAAAAATATTTTATTCTTCTCGACATTATTATGAGATCTAGCAATAATTTTATTATTTAAAACAGCTACAGAGCCAACAGGAACTTCGCCTTTTGCAAAAGCTTTTTCAGCTTCTTTAAAAGCTTCTTTCATAAAAAAAAATTGTTTGTCTTTCATACGAATTTATTCTTTTAAAATTAATTTATAAACTTATGACATTTTCTACAACGTGGTTCATGATAATTTTTACCACCCACTAAAATAATAGGATCGGTCGCTTTAGGTAACATACCATTAACTATTCTTTGAGTTCTATTCGCTTCTTTTCCGCAAACAACACAAGAAGACTTTAGCTTAATAACTTCATCAGCAATTGATAATAAATATTTCATAGAACCAAAAGGTCTTCCGCAAAAATCAAGTTCTAAACCACTTACAACAATATGCATTCCTTGGTAAGAAAAATCATTTAAAATTTTTTCAATTTCTCCATCTAAAAATTGTATTTCATCTATGAATAAAGCTTCAACGTCTTTTTCTACAAAATTTAAAATATCCTTACTATTTTTTATAATTAAAGAAGGAATAGTTTTAAAATCATGAGTTATTAATTCATTTTGAGAAGAATAACGATCATCAATTTTAGGTTTAAAAACTAAAAATTTAATACTTAAAGATTTAAATAAATTAATTTTTTCAATCAATTTTGTTGTTTTTCCTGAAAACATAGGCCCACAAATGATCTCAATAAAACCTTCATTTTTAAAAAGCATTTTTTTCTCCGACTAAAACCTTTTATTTAATCACAATTTAATTCTTTTAAAAAATTATTTGTTCTTTGTTTCCTTTGAATCTGTTTCATTCGAATCTATTTCTTTTGATTTTTTAACATTATAACGTTTATGAAACTTATCTACCTGTCCAGCTACAGTTACAAAAACCTGTTTACCAGTATAAAAAGAATGACAATTAGAACAAACTTCAATTTTAATTTGTTTAGCGACTGTTCCGATTTGATGTTTATAATGACAAGTAGCGCAATCTACTTCAATTTTTGAAAATTCCGGTTGTTTTAATTTTTTTTTCATAAAATAAAATTCCTTAATAAATTTCTATATAAATTTATAAAACTATATTTTTTTTGAAATAATTTTTAATCTTTTTATATTAAATAAAATACAAAAATAAAATTATAAACAAACATCATTTTTTATTATAACATTATAAAATTAAAAAAAATAACAAAAGAATTTAAAATTATTTTTTATTATAAAAAGGAAATTTTTTAGTTAATAATAATACTTTTTTCAAAACTTCTTGAACAATCTCTTTATTTTGATAATTATTTAAAATTTTATCTATTAAATAAGCAGTTTCGATAAATTCTTTTTCTTTAAAACCTCTTGTTGTCATAGCTGGGGTTCCTATTCTAATACCACTAGCATTAAAAACTTTTTCTGTTTCAAAAGGAATAACATTTTTATTAACAATAATATTAACTTTTTGTAAAATCTCCGAAACTATTTTACCATTTAAATTAGGATGTTTATGTTTTATATCGATCAAAATTAAATGATTTTCAGTTTTTCCGCTAACCAAACGATAGCCTAATTTAAGAAATGTATTTGCTAAAACAATTGAATTTTTTAATATTTGTTGTTGATAAATTTGAAAATCGTCTTGCAAAGCTTCTTCAAAAGCTAATGCTTTAGCAGCTATAACATTCATTAAGGGTCCTCCTTGTATTCCTGGAAAAACACCCTTATTTATTTTTCTCATAATTTCTTCATTATTACTCAAAATAATTCCTCCTCGAGGCCCTCTTAAAGTTTTATGAGTTGTCGAAGTAACAACATCAGCTTGCGCCAAAAAAGGACAAGGATGAAGTCCAGCAGATATTAATCCGGCAATATGAGCAATATCAACCATTAAATAAGAATTTACCTCATTAGCAATTTTTCTAAATTCTTGAAAATCAATAATTCTAGAATAAGCTGAAGCTCCAGCTATAATTAATTTAGGTTTTACTTGATGTGCTATCTCTCTAACTTTTTGATAATCGATCATTTCCGTTTCACGGGAAACGCCATAACTATAAGAACGAAAAAACTTACCCGAAAAACTAAACTTAGAACCGTGCGTTAAATGCCCTCCATCATTCAAAGACATCCCTAAAATAACATCACAAGGTTTTAATAAAGCTTGAAAAACTGCCATATTGGCTTGAGAACCTGAATGAGGTTGAACATTCACAAATTTAACATTAAATAATTTTTTTAATTTTTCAATAGCTATTTTTTCTATTTCATCAATATATTCGCAACCATCATAATATCTTTTTTCGGGATAACCTTCTGCGTATTTATTTGTTAAAACACTTCCTTGAATTTCTAAAATAGGTTCGGAAACAAAATTTTCAGAAGCAATTAAATTTAAATTTTGTTCTTGTCTTTTTTTTTCTTTAATAATGATGTCAAAAATTTCAGAATAATTTTTTTGATAAAAATTCATTTTTATGACTTCCTTAATATAATTTTGAAAAAAATTAAAAAAATACATTTTAAATTATTCAAAATTTTAATATTTTAATTTATTTTATTTTTCGATTTTATATTTTTATAAGAATCTTATTAATTTTAGCAAAAATTAACATTTTTTTATTCTTAAAAAAAATAAAAAAACTTAGTCATATATTTAAATTTTTGACTAAATTTTTTTTAAAAAAATATTCAAACAATAAAACGGTTTTAAAAAAAGATTCCTTAATAAAATAAAAAATTCCTAAATAATTTTAGTATCTTTTTATTCTTATTTTTTTATTATTTTATTCAAAATTAAAAAAACAAAATAAAAAGAGAATGAAAAATTTAAAATAAAAAAGAAAAAAGTTAGGAATATTTTATTTTAATTTTAAAAAAATATGACTAAATTAAAATAAAATATTCCTAACTTTATAAAAAAAGTTCCTAACTTTAAGAAAAAAGTTCTTAAATTTTTTATTAAAAAAAATAAATTATATATTTTTAAACCAATAAAACGCTTAAAATAAAAAAAATAAAAAAACTTATTCACATTTTTTAACATCTACCAATAACAACAATTTAATATTAAAATAAATAAAATTAATTATTTTTTAAAGAAATATTTTTAATTTTCTTAATTAAAAAAATATAAAATATTTAAACAAACCAAAAAATATATTTCTTAATTTTTTTCTTTTTTTAAAGTTATAATTTTAATATATAGAGAATATTTTTTTTATTTAAAAAAATAAAAATAAATTTTTAAATAAAATAAAAAAATTCCCATAATAAAAGGTTGAATTAAATGAATGCTTCAAAATTAAAAATAGTTTATGATAGTTACGCAAAAGGAAATGTTTCCGATTTTGTTAAAGAATTATCTGAATATAAATCAGAAAAAATTGAAGAATTTAAAAATAATAATGAAAATATTTTTTTAATAACCAAAACAATTAAATTTGGAGAAATTCCAGATAAAACTAAAAATTTTTTAAAAAAATATTCACATTTAGTAATAGGTGTGGCTGTTTCAGGAAATAAAAATTATGGAAAAAATTTTGGAAAAGCAGGAGATTTAATTTCTCAAAAATATAACATCCCTTTAGTGATAAAATTTGAAGGAAAAGGCTTCAAAGAAGATATTATATATACAAAAAAATGGTTAAAAAATTTTTTAACTCAAAAAAATCAAAATTTTCAAAACAGAATACCTTCTTATATAATTCTTAATAATCAAATAATTGATGAAGAAGGAAAAATAAAAGATTTAGAAAAAGATAAAGAAGCCTTGAAATCTTATTTTAAAGAAGAAATAAATCCTAAATTAAAAAAATTCACTACTTTAAAAGAAAAAATAAATTTTTTGATAGAAAATGATTATTATGAAGAAAAATTTTTAAAACAATATAGTTGGGAAGAGATTAAAGAAATTTATAAAATAGCCTATAATCAAAATTTCAGTTTCCCTTCTTTTATAGGGGCTTTTAAATTTTATAAAGATTATGCCTTGAAATCCCGTGATAGAAAAAATTACTTAGAAACTTATGAAGATCGTTTATCTATTAATGCTTTATTTCATTCTTCTGGTAATTTTGAATTAGCGAAAAAAATTATTAAAAATTTAATTAAACAAAATTTAACCCCTGCTACTCCAACTTTACTTAATACAGGTTTAAAAAAAAGAGGAGAATTTGTTTCTTGTTTTTTATTAGAAGCCGGAGACTCTTTAAATGATATTTCTCGTATTATCGAATTTTCTATGCAACTTTCAAAAATTGGTGGTGGAGTTTCGGTTAATCTTTCCAATTTAAGAGCTAAAGGTGAAACTATAAAAGGCATTAATAATTCATGTAAAGGTATTATTGGAGTCGCCAAATTACTAGATCATGCTTTCAGATATGCAGATCAAATGGGACAACGTTTAGGCGCTGGAGCTATTTATTTAAATGTTTTTCATGCTGATATAGAAGATTTTTTAAATTCTAAAAAATTAAATTCTGATGAAGATGTACGTCTTAAAACTTTATCTTTGGGAGTTGTTATTCCTGATAAAATGATTGAATTGGCCAGAAAAAATGAAAAAATGGCACTTTTTTATCCTCATACTGTTTTTCAAACTTATAATTTGAATTTTGCTGATATTGGTGCAGAAATGGATAAATGGTATGATGTTTTATTACAAAACCCTAAAGTAAGAAAAAAATTTATTAATGCAAGATCTTTGTTAGAATTAATTGCTCAAATACAAGGGGAAAGTGGTTATCCTTATTTAATGTTTTGCGATAACGCTAATGCAGTTAATACTCTTGAATCAAAAATTAAATTTTCTAATCTTTGTACAGAAATTTTACAACCTACTATTACTTCTCATTATGCTCCTTATCATGAAAGAGACAAAGAAAAGATCGGAATGGATATTTCTTGTAATTTAGCTTCAGGACATATGGGCAATATGATTAAAAATAAAGAAATTAAAGAAACAGTTTTCGCTGCTATGGAAATTATGAATTCAGTATCTAATGAAACACATATTAAACATGTACCGGCCGTTTATAAAGCTAATAAATTAAATAGAAGTGTAGGTTTCGGTATTATGGGTCATCATGGTTTTCTTGCTGAACAAATGATTGAATTCGGTAGCCAAGAAAATATTGAATTAATTGATGTTTTTTTCAATATGGTAAATTATTATTCTATTTTACATTCTTGTTTGAAAAGCCAAGAAACAGGACAAAAATTCTTTCAATTTGAAAAATCTAAATATGCTAGCGGTGAATATTTCCAAGACAAAAAAGCTATTTATCCGAAATTACCTAAAATTAAAAAAATTTTTGAAGGAATGGAAATTCCCTCAGATCAAAATTGGTTAACTTTAAAAGAAAACGTTATTAAATATGGTTTATATAATTCTCATCGTTTAGCAGTCGCTCCTAATGGTTCTATAGGTTATATTATGTCTGCTACTCCATCTTTAACACCAATCAAACAGTTAGTCGAAGAAAGAACTTATGGGAATTCTAAAACTTATTTTCCTGTTCCGGGTTTAGCAGATTATGCTTTTATGTATAAAACAGCTTATAGAATGGATAAATTTAAATTAATAGATGTTATTGCGACAGCTCAAAAACATATTGATCAAGGAATATCATTTGAATTGTGTATTCTTTCTGATGTAACTACTAGAGAATTACAAAGATATTATTTGTATGCTCATCATAAAGGGATAAAAACTCTTTATTATACAAGGACTCAAAAATTAAAAGTTTTTGAATGTATTAGTTGCGGAATTTAATTTAATTATTGATTTTAAATTAGTTATTATCAGAAAATTTTAAAAATTTTCTGATAATTTTTTTAAAAAAAATTTCTTTTATTATAAATAATTTTTTAAAGGTAAATTTAAATGGAAGAAAAAAAATTGTTAAACAATGAAATTTGGGAATATATTTTAAAGGATTTGTCTCTTTTATATAACGAAAAAGTTTTTGAAGAAACTTTCTCTAATATTCAATTGTATAAAGTAGAAAATGAAATTTTTTTTATTTTAGTCGAAAATGAATTTATTAAAAATAAAATTTCTCTTATTTATTTAGATAAAATAAAAAAAATTTCTAAAAAGTATTTTGAAAAAGAAATATTTTTTAGATTTATTTCTAAAAAAGAAATGAAAAAAGATCTTGAAAAAAATTTCTTAAAAAAAGAAGAAAATAATAAAATGGATAATTATTATCAAAGAAATTTTGGTTCTAATTTAGATTCTAATTATACTTTTGATAATTTTGTTTCTGGTTCTAGTAATGTTTTTGCCTTTGAAATGGCAAAAAAAATAGCCAATTCAGAAAGAGCAGAAATAAATCCTTTATATATTTTTGGTTCAGTAGGTTTAGGTAAAACTCATTTAATGCAAGCTATAGGAAATCATATTTTTAAAAAAAATCCTAATAAAAAAGTTTTATATATTAAAGCGGATGGATTTATTGAAGATTTTACTAATAAATTAAGAAAAGAAAGAATAGATGAATTTAATCATAAATATAGAAGTGTTGATGTTCTTTTAGTAGATGATATACAAATAATGGCTGAAGCTAATAGAACTCAAATGGAATTTTTTAAACTTTTTGATTATCTCAATTTAAATAAAAAACAAATAGTAATTACTAGCGACAAAAGTGTTTTAGAATTAAATAATATTATGGAAAGATTAACTAATCGTTTTAAAGCAGGATTAGTGGTAGATATTAAAAAACCTGATGCTAAGCATCGTCTTGATATTTTAAAAAAAAAATTTGTACTTCAAAAAGATAGCGGTATACAATTAAAAAAAGAAATTTTAAATTTGATTTCTTCTCATTTTTATGATAATATAAGAGAAATGGAAGGAGCTTTATTTCGTATTTTAAATTATTTTCAAATTTATAATTTAGAAATTAATTTAAAAAATACTAAAGAAGCCTTAGAACCTTTATTAAAAAATAAAAAAATCTTATCTAAAGAAGAAATAAATACTGAAAAAATTAAAAATATAATTAGTAAATTTTATAATATTAACATGAGAGATTTAATTGGAAAAAAAAGAAATTCAAAATATACTTTACCTCGTCATCTTACTATTTATTTTTTGAAAAAAATAAATAATTTATCTTATAAAATGATAAGTTTTATTTTTGATAAAAAATATTCTTCTGTTTTTAAAGCTTATAAAAAAATTGAAAAAAAAATTGAAAAAAATTTAGAATTACAAAAAGTTATAGAATTAATTTTAAAAAAAATAAATGATTAAAAATTTTTGAAATTATTTTAAGGAAAATAAGAAATTGAAATATGAATTTCGAAATTAAAAAAGAAGTTTTTTTACATTACTTGCTACAGATTCAAAAAATATTACCTCAAAAAACTTTTTTCCCTATGTATTATTGCATCAAAATGGATTTAAAACAAAATGTTTTATTTTTAGAAGTTAATAATAATCATATTGTTGTCAAAATAAAAATAGAAGATGAAAGTTTGAAAGTACAAGAAGAAGGTGTTTTAGTTGTATTAGGTAAAAATTTTGTTGATATTATTAAAAAAATAGATTATTCTTTTATTAAAATAACTTCTGTAGAAGATAAATTTTTAATTCTTAAGACCGACGCTTCTCAATATAAATTAAAAATAATGGATTTAAATAGTTATCCTTTGATTAATTTTGATTTTGATTATCAAAATTTTTTTCAAATAAAAACAGAATTATTTAAAAAAATAATTAAAGAGACGAGTATTATTTCTTCTAAGGATAAACAAAAAAATGTTTTAACAGGGGTTAATTTAATTTATGAATCTCCTTTTTTAACGGCTATAGCTACTGATTCTTTTCGTTTAGGTCAAAAAAAGTTAGAATTGAATATAGATTATCATGATTTTAATATTATTATTCCTGGTAAAAGTTTAGAAGAATTAGTTAAATTATTAGAACAACAAAAAGATGATATTGTTCAAATATCTATTACAAAACAAAAATTTTTTTTACAAACAAATTCTTTATTTTTTCAATCATCTCTTTTGGAAGGCGATTATCCTCAATTTCCTTCAATTAAAAAAGAAAATTTAGTTCATTTTTTTAAATTAAATAGAAATAATTTGATTAAAGTTTTAGATAGAGTGTCTTTATTTTTGCCTAAAGAAAAAAATTTTATTGATAATTTTGTAGAATTTAAAATTTCCCCGAATAATAAATTAGAAATTTCTTCGGATAGCGAAGAAATAGGCAATGCTTTAGAAGAATTTGAAATTTTAGAATTTTTTTTTGTTGATGAAATAAAAACTTTTTTTAATGTTAAATATTTAGAGGAAATTTTAAAAATTTTTTCTAGCGAAACAATAACATTTTTTTTTGAAAACCCTTCTAAACCTTTTCTTATTATGTGCGAAGAAGATGAAACAATTTTATATTTAATTTTTCCTTTTTATTTTAAATAATTATCGGATGTAGGAATTTTTTATTATGATTAAAAAAAAATTAATAAAAAAAGAAAAAAAAATAAATTCTTTGTTTAAAATATTTAATTTCAAAACAAAAATTTATTTTTTATTTCTATTTTTATTAACTTTTTATACATTTGTAATCGACATAATCAAATATGTAAATGAAGAAAATTATTTTTTTAGAAGGTTTTTGTATTATTTTACTAATCAAACAATTTTTTCTATTTTATTAATTTTATTTTCTTTTTTTTTCAAAATAAAAAATAAAAAAAAATATTCTATTTTTATTTTTGTTGTTGCAGTAAACACTTTATTAACTTTTTTTGTTTTTAATTTTTTTTTACATCCTTTTTGGCATACAGGATATGATCAAAAAACAAAACAATTAAATATTTTGATTAAATTTATGACAAAACGTGAAAAAGGTTGTTATTGGTTTTTTGATAAAAATTTTATTAGTAGTTTACAACATATATTCATCCCTTTATTTTATTTTGTCTTTTTTTTCTTTTTTCTTCCCTTTAAATTGGACAAGTTGAAAGAAAAAATTTATATTTTTGCGTACCCATTGATTTATTTATTTATCTTTTTTTTAATTTCTTTATTTTCTAAACAAACTACCTTGTACTGCAAAAACCAAATAGATCAAAACATAAAATCTTGTTGGTTTCCTTATCCTAATATTCAATGTCCTGTTCATGGTAATGTTTTGTTTAATAACATATCATTTGATTCTCATTTTTGCTCTCATATAATAGTTCTTTCGAGAATAGTTGTTTTGACTTTATTTTTTGCTATTTTTTTTCTTTTTATTTTTGATTTAAAAACGAAAATAAATAAAAAAATTATAAAAAAAGGTTGATATATTCAAAAAAAATATGATTTCTAAAAAAAAAAGATTAATTACAGGAATTAAACCAACAGGAGAGTTAACTTTAGGCAATTATTTAGGAATAATTAAACCTTTAATTTTTTTCCAAAATAAATATCAAAATGAATATGATTTTTATTTTTTTATTGCTGATTTACATGCCTTAACCGATTTTCAAGAACCACATATATTAAAAAAAACAATACGTCAAATAATATATCTTTCTTTAGCGTCGGGGTTAGAATTAAATAAAATTAATTTATTTGTTCAATCAGAAATTCCACAACACACTTATTTAAATTATATAATGGAATCTAATTCTTATTTAGGAGAGTTGAATCGGATGATTCAATTTAAAGAAAAGAAAAATTCTTTAAAAAAAGTAAGAACATCTCTTTTAACTTATCCTCTTTTAATGTCTTCTGATATTTTGCTTTATGATGCCGATGTTGTTCTTGTAAATCAAGATCAAAAACAACATTTAGAATTGACTCGTGTTTTAGCTACTCGTTTTAATAATTTATATGGTAATACTTTTGTTGTGCCTCGATTTTTACAATTAGGTTCTATGATTAAATCTTTGACAGAACCTAATAAAAAAATGAGTAAAAGTTCTTTTAAAAATAATTATGATAATAAAGGTTGCATTTTTCTTTTAGAAGATTTAAACAACATAAGACAAAAAATTTTAAAATCAGTTACTGATTCCGATAATAATATTAAATATGATTTGGATAAAAAACCTGGTTTAAGCAATCTTTTAAATATTTATACTTCTTTAAAGAATTGTGATTTAAATTATACTGTTGAATATTTTAAAAATTTTTCTTATAAAGAATTTAAAGAAAAAGTTGCTTCATTATTAGTAGAAGAAATTAGGATTATTCAAAATAAATTTTATGATTTGGAAAAAAATATTGATTTAGAACAAATTTTAAAAAAAGGAACTCAAAAGGTTAAAATAATAGCTGATAATAAAATAAAAGAAGTTAGAAAAAAAATGGGTATAGATATTAATTCTTAAAATTAATTTTTTGAATTAGTAATTTTTTATTTTAGTGATATTTATTAAATTTATTTTTTTATAAGATATTTTTTTTATATAAATCAAAATATTTATAAATTTGGATGTAATATTTATTTCGAATATAAAAATCTTTTGTCAAAAAATTAAATAAATAAAACTTATTATATAATAATAGTGGGTATGTATTTATAAATTACCTTTAGAAAAGATGATAGATATTTTATAATGAAAAAGAAATTTTTGAAAAATAAAATAATTGTTTTCAAAATATGTATCTTAATATTTGTTATTTTGTTTTTTTTGTTTAATATGTTTTTGATTTCCGCTAATAAAGATGAAGAAGGATCTAAAAATAATTCTCAATCTACAATTGAAAAAAAAATTTCTTTAAATGAAAAGCATAATAATGAAATTTTATTAATGGAAAAAGATATTTCTCAATTAGAAGAAAAATTAATTTCTTCAATGTCTCAAGAAGGAACTATTCCTGAAGTTAAAAAACAAGCTAGTGATTTACTTGATAGTTATTTTTTGAAAAATTTTAAAATTCGTTTAAAAATGTTGAAAACTAAAATTGAAGAACAGAGTATTAATAATAAAACAACAAATTTAATAGAACAAATGAATATCATTACCCTAGAATTTAATCAAATGAAAAATAAAATAAATGAAATTATAAAAAATTTATTTAAACAAAATATTTCTGAAGAAGAGTTTCAAGCAAAAATTGATTATATTTTAAGTGATAAAGAAGCCGATGATGGAATGATACCGTTGAAATATATTATTTTAAGAGAAAATATACTTAGACACGGATATCAACGAGATAATAGAAATGCTTTACAATTTGAACAAATTTTAGATAATTATAAAAAAGAAATAAATCGGCTGCAATTAGAACAAATATTTCATGAAAATAATTTAAAACAATCGATAAAAGAATTAAATGATATTTTAATAAAAGATATTGAATCCGAGAAAGAAATGAATATTAAGGAAAACTTAAAATGGGAATCTTTTGTTAAAAATAAATTTGTTAGAAATGATGAATATATAAAGTATCACAATGAATTAGAAAAAATATATGTCAAAAGACAAGAAATTATTCAATCTGTTGGTAATGCTAAATTCAAATTAGGCAAAGCTAAAAGTGAATTAAATTATTATAATGTTGAAATAAAAAAATTACAAAAAGAATATCAAAAAAGAGGGGAATGTTTTGTTGTCTTCTTCGGAAAATTAAGTAATAAATTTAAACATTTAAATAAATTTAAAAAAAATCCAGAATTAGATTTAAAATATATTGAAGATCAACTTAAAGAAGTTTATAATATCGTATAAAATAAAAAATATAAATTATTTAAAAATTTTTTTATTTTATTGAAATTTAATTATTTAACGTGTTATTAAAATATTTTTACAAAAAAATAAAAGAAATTGAATGTTTTTTTATTTCAATTTCTTTTTTTGTAAAAATATTTATTTATATATTTCATTTTTTTTAAAAAAAAGACTAGTTTAAAAAAATAGTCTTTTTTATTATCGTTAAAGATGGGTTTATTTACAAATTTTTAAAATAATCCATAATTTTTATAGAAACATATTATTTTATTTATTATTTCTAATTATTTTTTTAATTTTAATTAAGAATTTTTATATTGTCTAGTCATTTTAGTTTCTACAGCTACTTTAGCAACAGCTTTAGCTACTATTTCTGTTACTTTTTTGTTAAAAATAGAAGGAATTATATTATTTTCATTTAATTCATTTTCTGGAATAACAGAAGTTAAAGCATAAACAGCAGCTATTTTCATTTCTTCTGTAATTTGAGTTGCTTGAACATCTAAAGCACCTCGGAAAATACCTGGAAATACCAAAAGATTATTAATTTGATTTGGGAAATCTGAACGTCCTGTAGCAACTACTTTAGCATTTCCTTGTTTAGCTTCATCATACATAATTTCAGGAACAGGATTAGCTAAAGCGAATACAATAGAATTATGATTCATAGTAGAAACCATTTCTGAAGTTAAAAGTTTAGGTTTGGACACCCCAATAAAAATATCTTTATTTTTAATAATTTCTTTTAAAGAACCAGATTCATTATTTTTATTAGTTAATAAAGCTATTTCTTTTTGTATTTCATTTAACCAAGGACAATCTTTTTGAACGACACCATTTTTATCTACTAAAATTATATTTTTAGGTTTCAATAAAAGAAGCATTTTAGCAATGGCTATACCAGCAGAACCTGCTCCATTAATAACTATTTCTACATTTTGAATATTTTTTTTCACTACTTTTAAAGCATTTAAAATTCCTGCACTAACAACAATAGCTGTGCCGTGTTGATCATCATGAAAAACAGGAATATCTAATTTTTCTTTTAATTTTTTTTCAATATAAAAACATTCTGGTGCTTTAATATCTTCTAAATTAATTCCACCAAACATTGCAGGTATTTTAGAAATAATATTAATTATTTCATCTGGATCTTGAGAATCAATGCATATAGGAAAAGAATCTATATTAGCGAATGTTTTAAATAAAGCAGATTTACCTTCCATTACTGGAATTGAAGCTAATGCTCCTATATTGCCTAAACCTAAAACAGCTGATCCATTAGTAATAACAGCAACATTATTTCCTTTTGTTGTATACTTATATACATTTTGTTCATTTTGAGCAATTTGAAGACAAGGTTCAGCAACTCCAGGAGTATAAACTAAAGTTAAATCTTTTAAATTATTAATCGGTAATTTAGCATTTATTTCTAATTTACCTTTTTTTTGTTCATGAACTTTTAAAGCTTCTTCTTTTATATTGAAAGACATTTTTATTTTAAAAACCCCTACTAATAATAATTTTTAATATATAAAAATTAAATTAATCTATAATTATTTTTTAATTATTTGAAAAAAAAATTATATTTTATTTTCTTTTTATAAAAAACAACATAAATTAAATCAACATTATTATTATAAATAAATAAACAAAACAAATGCAAATAATAGATGTTGAAATTTATAATATTTTTTTAATAAGTTAAACATATTTTTTAAATTATAGTTTGGGGAAACACCATAAGAGGACTAATATTTTTTATTATTATTATTTATTGTTTTATCCAAATAAAAATATTAAAAAATGATAAAATAACATATGCACTTTTATTTTAGTTTTAAAATTGAAATTTGTTAAAAACTCAATTTTAAATTATTTAAGGAAAATAAAATTAAATTATATGAAAACTAAAGATTTTTTAAATCATATTGATCAGTTAGCTATAGAACATGAATTGACTAGAGAACAAATTTTAGAAGCTTTTGAAAAAAGTTTAATTTCTGGTTGTAAAAAAAATTATCAAATTAAAAGTTGTCAATTAATTTTTAATAAAAATTATGAAGAATTATCTTTGTATAAAGAATATTTAGTAGTAGGACCAGATGCAGCAGCTAAAGAAGAAAATATTGATGAAAATATTAATATTAAAAAGATTACTTGTGTTAATTTAGAGGAAGCTCAAAAATTAAAAAATAATCCACAAATAGGCGAAATTATTAAAATTAAAGTTGATCCTAAAGAATTTAATTTTTATGCTAGCAAAGATTTTAAAAATAAATTTAATGAAGAAATAATTAGACATAAAAAAGAAAATATTTATAATATTTTCAAAAATTATGAAAAAAAATTAATTGTTGCCAAAGTAGTTTCTATTAAAAAAAATCTTTGTGTTTTAGAATTAGAAAAAGAAGTTCAGACTGTTTTATTAAATAAAGATAAATTAGATAATGATGATTTTGTAGTAGGCGAAAGAATTCAAGTTTATGTTGTTGAGGTTAAACAAACTACTAAAATGCCTAAAATTTTAGTTAGTCGTACCTGCGTTGAATTTGTTCTTGAAATTTTTAAAGAATTTATTCCCGAAGTTCAAGAAGGTATTATTGAAATTATGGGTATTTCTCGTATTCCTTCAACTAGAGTAAAAGTAGGTGTATTATCTCATAATTCTAATATAGATGCTATAGGTTCTTGTATTGGAGCAAAGAGCACTAGGATAAAAAATATTATTAATGTTTTAAAAGGCGAAAAAATAGATTTATTTTTATGGAGCGATGAACCCAAAGAACTTATTGCTAATGCTTTACAACCAGCTAAAATTAGTCAAGTTGATATTCTAGATTTAGAGAACAAAAACGCTTCTGTTTTGGTTAATGAAGATCAAATTTCTTTAGCTATTGGTAAATCCGGGAATAATGTTCGATTAGCAGCTCAAGTTATTAAATGGAATATTTCTATTAAAAATACTTAATTTTTTAATATATTTTTATTATATTGTGCATTTTTAAAATATTTTTTTGAAATAATTATATTCAATTATATATCTATGAGATAAAAAAATCTAAGAAGGAGAGAAAATTCTAAAATATGAATAAAAAAAAAAAAGACAATAACAATTTTCATACAGAAGATATTAAAGTTAAAAGTTATTTATTTAATCCTAAACATACTGTCCAAGATTTAGCTAATATTTTACAAGTTTCTAATATTTTTTTAATTAAAAAATTTATAGAATTAGGTATTAAAACAAATATAAATCAAGTTTTAACTAAAGAAGAAATAGAAATGTTAGGATTAGCTTTAAATATTGAAATTATTTTTGATTCTTCTAAAGATTCTTCTAAATCAGATTCAAACAAGAAATTAGAGAATCATAATTTGACTCGAAGAGTACCTATTGTAATTATTATGGGTCATGTAGATCATGGTAAAACTACTTTATTGGATGCCATTCGAAAAACTCGTTTAGTGGATAAAGAATTTGGTGGTATCACACAACATATCGGTGCTTACGAAATAAATTATGATAATCAAAAAATTACTTTCATAGATAGTCCTGGGCATGAAGCTTTTTTTCAAATGCGTTCTCGTGGGGCTCAAGTAACTGATATTTGTCTTTTAATAGTTGCTGCTGATGATGGAGTTAAACCACAAACTATTGAATCTGTTAAACATGCTCAAAAAGCTAAAGTTGAAATTATTGTTGTTATTAATAAAGTAGATAAAAATCATAATAAAAAAGAAAGTATTATGACTGATTTATCTAACTTAGGTTTGATTCCCGAAGAATGGGGCGGTACAACATCATATGTTGAAATTTCAGCTTTAAAAAAAGAAGGAATGGATCGGTTATTAAAAGTTATTTTACTAATTAGTGAAATGAAAAATATTCAAACTGATTTAACTAAAGTTGCTAAAGGAGTTATTTTGGAAGCTAGTTTAGATAAGAATAAAGGTCCATCAGCCACTTTACTTACTTCTCAAGGGATTTTAAAAATTGGAGATGTTATAGTTGTAGGCGATAATACTTACGGTAAAATTCGTTCTATTGAAGATGATTTAAAAAATAGTTTCAAAGAGGTTTATCCTTCTCAACCTGTTTTGGTAACAGGATTATATTCTGTACCTCAAGCAGGAGATCTTTTTGAAGTAGTAGAAAATAAAAAAATAGCGAAGCAAATTATTGAAAGTAAACAAAATCTTTTGAAAGAACAAAATAAATTTCTTGATAAAGAAAACAGTCATATGTATAATAATGTTTTAGTGTCTCAAAAAGATAACGAAAATAAGTATTTAAATATTATTGTAAAAGCTGATACTCAAGGTAGTTTAGAAGCTATTGTTGAATCTTTAGAAAAATTAAGTGTTCAAGATATTAAAGTAAATATTTTGAAAGTTTCAGTTGGAACAGTTACCCTTAATGATGTTGATTTTGCTAAACTTTTTAATTCTTGTTTAATTAATTTTAATACACCTGTTAGCAATTCTATAGTTAAGGCTGCTAAAAATCTTAAGGTTGATATGAAAACTTATAATATTCTTTATAAAATGATTGATGATGTAAAAGATAAATTAAAACAATTAGTAGATCCTGTTTTAGAAGAAAAAGCTACTGGTAAAGCTAAAATTCAAAAAATATTTTCTATAAGTTCTATAGGTACTATTGCAGGTTGTTATGTTATTGAAGGAACAGTTTTTAATAATTCTATAGCAAAAGTTATTAGAAACAATAAAGTTATTTTTAAAGGTAAAATTGTTTCCTTGAAACATTTAAAAAATAATATTTCTAGTTCTTCTCAAGGACACGAATGTGGTATTTTATTAGATAATTTTAATGATTTTCAAATTGATGATATAATAGAATCATCTAAAATAGAGAAAGTGATAATTTGAAATGAATAATATGGTTATTAAAAGAAGAGCTAATATCATTCATAAATTGTTAGTTGATATCATTAATGATGTTATTAAAAATGATCGTTTAGGTTATATTAGTTTAACTGGTGTTGATTTATCGAATGATTTATCTTTTTGTAATGTTTTTTATACTATTTTAAATGATAAATCTGAATTTTTAGATTTAACTCAAGAACTTTTAGAAAAAAATAAAAAAGAAATCCGTTTAAAATTAGCTAGTCAAATCAAAAATATTAAAAAAATTCCTGATTTAATATTTAAATACGATGAATCTTTAACTTATGGCAAAAAGATTGATAAACTTTTAGATAATATTAAAAAATAATGAAAATAATAAAAAAGGTAAATTAGTAAATTTATCTTTTTTATTTTATAATTTGAAAACATTTACAAATTATATAAAAGGTCCAATATATGTTGTATGCAGAAGTTATAGTTGATAATAAAATTCCTAATTTAATGCAATATTTTGATTATTTGATACCTCAAGAGTGGGAAAAGATAATTAAAAAAGGAATGAGAGTTATTGTTCCTTTTGGTTCTAAGAATACTTATCGTTTAGGATATATTTTCAAACTTAAAGAAAAAAGTTTTTTTGAAACAAAAACTATTGTAGAAATTTTAGATAAAGTTCCTTTTTTAAATGAAGAACTTTTTTTATTAGCTGAAGAAATGTTAAAAATCCCTTTTATGAATACTTCTTTAGCATATAATGTCATTATACCTAGAAGTTTTTTAAGCACTTATATGAGACAAATTACAATTTTGCAAGAAAAAGAATTACCTTTGCAAATTAAAGAATATTTAGTGAAAAAAAAAGGACTTTTAACTTTAAAAGATAATTTTCTTTCAAAAGATAAATTATTAGAATTGCAAAAAAGAAAAATTATTAATTCAAAGATTATAATTTCTAAAAAAGATCATCGTCCCAAACTTTTAAATTTTTATTATTTAAATCCTTGTTTGAAAGAAATACCAAATCTTAAATTAACTACTAAACAACAAAAAATTATTCAAAGTTTAAAATATTCTATAACTAATAATAAAATTTATTTTTATTCCAAAGAAGATATTTGTAAATTTTTGTCTTCAGGCATGTTAAAAAAACTTGTAGAACAAAAAATTATTTTAATTCAAAAAAAAGAAGTTTTTCAAAAACCAAAAGAAATAAATTTAAATTTAGTTAATTCTTTTGTTTTAAATAAAAAACAAGATTATGTTTATAAACAAATCTGTTGGGATAGTTATAATAATTATTTATTATATTATGATCAATACGAAGATAAGATAGCAATATATTTAAAATTAATTCAAACTGCTTTACAAAAAAAAAAGCAAGTTTTAATTTTGGTAGCAGAAATAATTTTAATCACTTCTTTAAAAGAACAAATTCAAAAATATTTCTCTAATATTGATTTAGCTATTTTAACAAATGAGTCTGATTTAGCAGAACATTATCAAAAAAATCAAGATATCCAAGACCAAAAAATTTTTATCGTGATAGGGACTAAAAAAGTTATTTTCGCTCCTTTACAAAAGATAGGAGTTTTTATTGTTGATGAAGAAAATGATGAGTCTTTAATTGAAAAAGATAAAACTCCTCATTATGATGCTAAAGAATTATCATATATTCGTGCTCAATACCATAATATTCCTTTGATTTTTTTTACAACAATGCCTTCGACCGAAAGTTATTTACGTATAAATCAGAAACAAATTATTTTTTTTGATTTAACAAAAAAAAACAAAAAGATGATGCAATTAATTGATATGAAACAAGAATTAAAACAAGGCAATTTATCCCCTTTATCTTCTGTTTTATTAGAAAAATTAACTAAAAATATAAAAGAAAAGAAAAAAACTATTTTATTTATTAATATTTTAGGTTTTGCTCCTTTTGTTTTGTGTCGTTTTTGTGGTTATGTTCCAAAATGTGATAAATGCCGCCAAAATTTAGTTTTTTTTCATCAACGTTATATTTTAAAATGTACTTTTTGTCATTATAGTCGACCATTTAATCCTGAATGCCCTTCTTGTTCTAATTCTTTATTAAAAAATGTTACTTTAGGCATTGAATATATTTCAATTTTTTTAAAAAAACAAATACCTTCTGTGAATTTAGCAATTATAGATTCTAATTCTATTAAAACATTATCTCAATATCAAAATATTTTAAAAAAATTAGATAATAATGAAATTGATCTTTTATTAGGAACAGAAATGGTTGCTAAAAATTTAAAATTACCTTCTATTGAAACAATAGGAATTTTGATGGTAGATGCTCTTTTGAATATTCCTCATTTTAAGGCAACAGAAAAAACTTTTCAATTATTAATGAAAATGTCTAATTATCTTTCTGATGAAGGAAAAATGATAGTTCAGGGTTATAATATACAACATTATACTCTTCAAAAAGCACAATATTATGATATTTTTTCTTTTTTAGAACAAAACTTAAAAGAAAGAGAATTAACTAATAATCCTCCTTTTGCTTTTTATAGCAAAATATTAATTTCTCACGAAAATTATTTAAAAGTTTCATCTATTGCTTCGAAAATAAAAGAAATTTTAGAAAATCATTTTTGTCATAAAATTAAAATTTTAGGCCCTACTTATCCTTTAATTTTTTATAAAAATAAAAATTATAGAGTTTTGTTAACTTTAAAATATAATGATTGGCCTTTAGATTTAAATTTTATTATTGAGCAAAATTTCAATGAAGATGCTTTGCTATTATTCGATCGTTTTGCCTCCATAATTTAATTATGTTTATTTTTATTATCATTTAGAATGATAAATTTAAATTTTTTGAAACATGGAAACTTTTCATGTTATCATTAAAAATAGAAATAGAACCTCTTGGTGGAGGTTTTTTGTTTATACAGATATTAGTGAAAGTTTCTTAAAATGAAATATTATCATTTTTAAAATAAAACAATTTAATAACTTATGAATTTTGAGTATTGATTGTTTTTAATTTACGAAAAAACATAAATTATCGGAAATTGAGTTTTTTTTGAAAAGTTTTATATAATAAATAAGGTAATGTATAAACACTAATTAAATTAAATGTAAAGAGAGGGCGTTACAGAGAAATATATATCAAAAAAATATGCTTATTTAGAATTGTTACAATAAATTTGTAAATAAATTCATTTTTGATTTTGAATTCCTTTTTAATAAAAAAAGAAAAAATTAAAATTACTTATTAAATAACTATTAATTTTAAAGTTTTATTTATTTTTTAATTATTTTAGTTTACGATAAATGATGTTTTTATAATTTTTATAAATTTTAACAAAAAACATAATTTATTTATTTTTTGGATTTATAGTAAAATAAATAAGTAAGGTAATAAATTATTTTATATGTTGAAAAAAAAATCTACTTTTGAAAAACCAAATGAATTTGATTCTCAATTTAAAAAAGAACGACCTATTTGGATAAGTTTAACTATTTTGGCTTTTCCCGTTACTTTGTTTTTATTATTTCAACATTTAGGTTCTACTATAGATTATTATATTTTAGGAGATACTGTAAAAAAAAATACTAATATAACTTTAAATTCTGCTATTACTTATATTAAACAAATTAAAAAAGTGCTCCAAAGTATAGCTGTATCTTTATCTGGAGCTGGTGTTGTTTTTGTAGCTAGAGAATATAAACAAAAAAATTATGAAAAAGCTAGACAATACGCTACTTTATCTTTTATTATTGCTTTTTTAGGTTCTTTTGGTATTTTTTTTATTTTTTATTTAGGAGCTAATTTACCTTCTAATTTGGGTAATATTTTTTTTAATAAAAAATATCATTCTGATGGAGGATTTACATATTATACTATTTCTTTATTAACTTTTGTTTTTATTACTATAAATTCTGTTTTTATTGGTTTAGAAAGATCTAAAAATAAAAATACTTTTGTTTTATTTTTGAATATTTTAAATATTAGTTTAAAGATTTTTTTTACTTTTTTATATAAACATATTAAAGGATTGAATATTACACTTATTCATTTAGCTTGGACCGATTTTTTATCTAATTTTATTATTTTTCTTATTGTTTTTTATTTCATATTTCAACCTAAAAATGATTTTAGACTTCAATTTAATAAATTAATTTTTTCTAAAGATATTATTAAAAATATTTTAAAATTATCAGGTGTTTTAGTTATAGGAAAAACAACTTATGAAATTGGTAAAAAATTTGTTAATGATATGGTTACAAGTTATTATGGCAAAGAAATGATATCTATAATGGGTTTTGTAGCAGTTGTTAATGGTATTATTTATTCTATTTCTCAATCTTTTGAAGATGCTGAATTAGTAATGGTTTCGCAAAGGACAGAACAGGAAAAAAATCAAAAAACTTTAAAAATTTTTAAAAATGTTTTTGTTATTACCTTAATTATTGGTGCTATTGGTATTTCGGTTAATACATTTTTTGGAGAAGATTTGTTAAAATTTTTAACAAGAACAGATAATAAAGATCAATTGACAGGTTTTCGACAATTTTTATTTTTTGAACAAATGTCTTTATTTACTTCTATTTGGGCTTCTATGATGATGATTTATATCATGTCTTACAAAAAGAAAGCTTATATTGTGATTTGGTTAAATATTTTAAGAATTACAACAAGAATGTTTTGTGTCTGGTTTTTTCATTCATTTATTTCTTCAACAATAATAAATGATTATCAAAAAATCGGTTTAAGTATAGTTGTTAGTAATATAGTTGTTTTATTAGTTACTATTATTTTATTTATTTCTTTTATTAAGAAACAAAAAAAAATAGAAAAAATAGAATTGGACCCAAAATAATTGAATATAATTCAAACATATTATATTTTTATAAACAAATAATTTAATTAATAAAAGGTGTTTTAATATGAAATTTAAATTAGATATACAAGGTATAAAAAATTTTTTAGATTGGAATAAAGAAAGTTCTTTGATAAAATCTCAAATTCTAAAAATACACGACAAATTAAATAAAGATGATGATTTAAAAAATAAATATTTAGGTTGGTTAACTTTACCTTTAGATCGAAATACTATTTCAAATATAAAAAAAATTCAAAACTTAAGAAAATTAAATGAAGATTTAGAAGTTTTAGTAGTTATAGGAATCGGAGGTTCTTATTTAGGTGCTAAAGCAGGTATAGAATTTCTTCAAACACCTTTTAATAAAACTAAAACAGAAATTATTTTTGCTGGACATCAAGTATCAGGAAATTATTTAACTAATTTAATTCGTTATTTAAAAAATAAAAAATGGGCTATTAATGTAATTTCTAAATCAGGAACAACTTTAGAACCTTCTTTAACTTTTAGGATTTTAAAACAAGAAATCGAAAATAAATACGGCAAAGAAAAAGCAAAAAAAAATATTTTTGTTACTACTGACGATACAAAAGGTTTTTTATTGAATATCGCTCAAAAAGAAGGCTACGAAACATTTTTTTTACCGAATTCTATCGGAGGTCGTTTTAGTGTTTTAACTCCTGTGGGTTTTTTGCCTTTTATTTTTGCGGATTTAGATGCAAAAGCTATTTTAAAAGGGGCTTTGCAAGCTTATCAAGATACTCTAACTAATGATTTTAATAATAATTTAGCTTATCAATATGCAGTAGCTAGATATTTAATGTTTACTAAATTAAATAAAAAGATAGAATTATTTGTTAGTTATGAACCTCATTTAAAATCTTTTGCTGAATGGTGGAAACAATTATTTGCAGAGACAGAAGGAAAAGAAGGCAAAGGTCTTTTTGTTAGTTCAGTAAATAATTCTACAGATTTGCATTCTTTAGGTCAATTTATTCAAGAAGGTCCACGAATAATGTTTGAAACAATTTTGAATATTAGTAGTGTAAAAGATGATTGTTTGATTCCTATTATTGATAAAGATTTAGATAATTTAAATTATTTATCAGGGAGATCTTTTTCTGATATAAATCAAAAAATTTTAAGAGCTACTAAAGAAGCGCATATAGAAGGCGGAGTTCCTAATATAGAAATTGTTATTCCTCGTTTAGATGAGTATTCTTTAGGTTATCTTATTTATTTTTTTCAAAAAGCTTGTGTTATGTCTTGTTATTTAATAGAAATTAATCCTTTTGATCAACCAGGGGTTGAATTTTATAAAAAAAAAATGTTTTCTCTTTTCAAAAAATAAAAATCCATATTGTTATAATTTTTTAAAATAAATTGATTTTTAATACCAAAAAGACTAGTTAAAAAAACTAGTCTTTTTTTATTTTTAGAAAAAAAGAGGGTTTAAACGCTTTTTAAAAACGGAACATTTAGATAAGTTTATAATAAGTCAAACTATTTATTAAAAAAAATAGTTTGACTGATTTTTTTGCCTAAAAATAGTTAAACGGGAGTGTGTTGTTGAGTTGGTTGTGCACTATTAAATTTATACAATTTTAAGTTAAGGGTTGAACTTTATCAAAAACTAGACATTCAAAATGTTGCGTTCTA
>NZ_CEAFKD010000004.1:0-68003 GCF_978563805.1 Brinjal little leaf phytoplasma | reverse complement strand
ATTGGGCCGCTAAGATGATAGAGATATGCGTATTTGTTTCGAAAGTATGTTTTAAAATATCTCCTTCATATTGATAATCACTTTCTTTAATTAAAGGTCGATAATCAATAAAATGATGTTCTCTTTTCCAATTTCTCATTTCAGTATACGGATCAAAAGAAATGGGTAAAGTGATATGTTCGATATTTTTTTGAGTTTTAAAAGTAAAAAGATAAATTTTTTTAGTACGATCAGATAATTTTAATAAATCAGCTAAGGAAGTATTTTGGTGAACTATTCTTTCGCCTTCATCAAAATAAACAGCTTATAAAGTTGGTAATAAAGAAGAACGTAAAAAATTTTTAGATCAACTTATTAAAAAAAGAAAAAAAGCCCTTATGAAGAAGCAGTAATACTATTTTTGCATTCGATTAATAAAGAAATAATTGAAAAGTTATCTAATACAAACAAAAACAATAGAAAATCAGAATAATTATTAAATACTGATTTATTGAACATCGTAATAAAACATAAAAGTAAGATTGATATACCTCATTTTATACTATTATTTTAAATAAGTTTATAATATATAATATTGATCCTGAATTAAATGCAAAATTAAAATTATATTATGATAATAATAAAAACTAAAAAATGACAATTAAATATCTATCATTTATAAAAATATTTTGACTTTTTTATTGAAATTAAATAAAATTTTTTAACATGACAATAGTTTTTTAATTTTTTAAAAATTTTGTTAGTTGGAAATTTTTACAAAAGATAACTTTTTTAAAATTTTGTAATTGTATATAAATAAAGGATAAATATTTAGTTAAAAAAATAAAATGATTTATTTTTTCTAAAAAAATACAAAAATATTATATTCATATTTCTTAATTTATTCTATTATTTTAAAAAAATTTTATGGATTTTATAATTCTCATTATTTGTAATATTTTAAATTTCAAAATTAAATTTTATTTATTTGTATTTTATTGTTTATAATTATATTTAGTAGTAATTTTTAATTATATTACTATTATTATATTTCATTTTATTTTTATACTTTATTTTTATCATTATTATATTTTTTATCATTATATTTTATTTTTTATTTATTATTTGTTTAAATTTTTATTATTTTTTTAAAAATTTAATTATACAAAATAACAATAAATTATAAGGTGGTAATTAAATATATTATGACAAATAAAAATTATAAGAAACAATTTCAAATTGTAATAATAGTTTTTTTAATAATTATATTACTTTATTTAATTTATTTTTTTATTCTTAAAGAATCAACAGATAAAAATAAAATAAATACAGCAAATATAGATACAACTAATATAGAACAAGAATTTCATGAACCGATTTATCAACAATTATCTGAAAATGAAATTTCATATCCAAATTCTGATACAACAAAATTACCTAATGAAAGTGATTTTTTTAAAAAGATAAATATAAATTCGGACACACAAAAATGTTATTATAAAATTGATAATTTAAAAGGAAAACCTGAAGAAGAATTCCAAATGGATACAAAAGATATCTTAAATTTACTTAAAAACAAATCTAATTTAAGTATAATTTTTAATTTAAAGAATTTAGAATTAAAACCTAATTCATCTATAAATTTATTAAAAGATGCTTCGGGGGAAGAACATAATTTATATAATTATAGGAATTCTAATAATTTAAAATTACAATTAAGTAAAAGAGTAAGTACTATGGGCGAAAAACAATATCTTCAAGCATGTTTATTATGTAATAAACAACCATTATTACCAGTAAGCGAGTATTATTCTGAAAATCATCCTAAAATTAATTTAATAACAACTAATTTAACATTATATAAAGCAACTTGATTTTTCTGATTATGATATAAATAAATTTTTAATACGAAAATATTAGTTTTTAATAACTGGTTTTTTTGTTTGTAAAAGAAATTATCACGATGCTATTTAAACATAATTATAAACAATTGACAGTTAATCAATTTATTTATATAATAAGATATATTTATTTTTGTACTTTTTAAATGTTGAAATTCTAAATTTTATTAATTTAGAATTTAAAAAACAAAAATAAATTAAATCAAAAAGAAAGAATAAAATAATTTTGTTATGAAGAATATTAAAATTTTTGGTTTAAATTTTTTTATATTTCTAGTTATTGTTTGTATTTCGGCTTTAAACATTTTTTTAATAAGTTTAAAATCGCATGATATAAATAAACTTTGGCATCCTTTATTAATACCTTTATTGATTATGATGTCTTTAGGTATTTTGTTAAATTTTGTTGGAGAGAAAATTCCTTTTTTCAATAAATTTGGGTTAGGTTTTTTACTTTGTATTCTTGTTCCTTCTTTTTTGGTATACAAAGGAATTATTAATAAAGATATAAGTAATAAATTTAATCAATATTTTTTTAATAAACCAAAAACATCTGATCAAGTGGGTATTCAGTTTTCTCAATTTTTTATTACTATAGTTATTGCAGGCAGTATTTTGAGTGTAGATCAAAATTTATTAAAAAGATCTATGTTACGTTTTATTCCTTTGACTTTAATAGCTGTTTTGGGGGCCTTGATCATAACTGGTTTTTTGGGATGGTTATTAAAAGTTCCTTGTCCATCATCATTCTCAGATAAAACTCGAGGTTCTTTTTGGGATTCTATTTTTTTTATTTTTGTTCCTTTAACAAATGGCGGGACTAATTTAGGAATAAATGGTTTTGCTAACAATGTTTATCTTAAAGCATTTTCTCCAAATTTGAGCAACGATGATATAAGGAGTATTATTATAGCTCCTTTAATACTTGCTAGAGTTTTAAGTATTTTTTTCGCAGGGGTTTTATATGTTTTATTTGATAAAACTAAATATAGTGGGAACGGAAATTTAGAAAATAACAAAATATCTGTTAAAAAACCTATTAATAAACCTTTAGAATATCAAAATTTAGGAAGTGGTTTATTAATTATTTTCGCTTTATATTCTTTAGGAAGTATGGTTAATGTTTTATTATTTAGTAAAATGGATGCCATGGTATATGTTATTATTTTCTTGATATTAATAAAAATATTTCATTTAATCCCTCAAATTTATCAAGATTATGTTTCGCAAGCGGGTAAATTTATGTCTACTAATTTTACTTCTCCTATTTTAGCTGGATTAGGTTTAACTATAAAATTTGAAATATTAAAAGAATGTATTCTAAAATGGCATATTTTTTTATTAGTGAGTGTTTCTTTGTTAGTAGTTATCGTACTAACATTTACGTTAGCTAAATCTTTTGGTTTCTATCCGTTAGAGGCATCTTTAGCATCTGGTTTATCGTCTTATAGTGTGGGAGGAACCGGTAATATAGGGATTATGTCTATAAGTCATAGAATGGATTTATTACCATTTGCTATGATAGCTACTAGAACAGTCGGTCCTCTTATGTATATTATTTATACTTTTGGTTTTCAATATATATACATGAATTAAATTTTTATAATATAAAATATTTTTTTATTAAAAAAAACCAACTTTTAAGTTGGTTTTTTTCTTTTAAAAGATTTTTATTTTTTCTCATTATGATTATTATATACGAGTTTAAATTATTTTTTATTTTTTTTATATTTGTATTTTTTATAAGGAAAATAATATTTTTTTTAAAAGATTTGAATAAAAAAATGAAACGAAAATCATTTAATTTAATGCGTCAAAAATGAATGAATTAATATGATAAAAAGATTTAATATTTTTTCAATTTTTATTGAAAGTAAATTTTTTATTTTTGTTATTATTATATATAATATTATAATATATTTATGTAACTAAAATCATTTTTTTTTGAAAATAAAAATATATATAATTTTTTAAAAAAACTTTTTTGTATTCATGCCAAAATAAAAAGGAGTACATTTGTATGTATCAAAATATTACAGAATTAAATCAAATACTTAACGAAATAGAAACAAACATAGTTCAAGATTTAAAACAAATTAATGAAATAAAACAAATATTAGAATTAGAAATAAAATATTTTGGCAAAAAAGGAATTTTTATAGAACTTTTAAAAAAAGTTAATTGTTTTGATTTAGACATTCAGACAAATTTAAAAAAAATTATTTTTTTATCTAAACAAAAAAATATTACTTTAATTAAAGAAAAAAAAATTTTTTTAGAAAGTCAAATTTTAAATAATAAATTAAAAAAAGAAAAAATAGATGTTACTTTACCTGCTTTTAGGTTTCCTAAAGGTTGTATGCATCCTTTAAACCAAACTTTGAAAGAAATAGAACAATTTTTTTTAAGTTTAGGTTATTTCATTCATGAAGGTAAGGAAATAGAAACAGATTTATATAATTTTGAAATGTTAAATATGACCAAAGATCATCCTTCTAGAGATATGCAAGATTCTTTTTATTTAAAAAACAGTCCAGAATGTCTTTTGAGAACTCATACTTCAGCTGTTCAAATTCAAACTATGTTAAAATCTCCTAATCAACCTTTAAAAATTATTTCATCAGGAAAAGTTTATAGAAGAGATAAAGATGATGATACTCATAGTCATCAATTTACTCAATTAGAAGGTTTTGTGATTGATTTAAATATTAGTTTAATAGATTTAAAAGAAATTATTTCTTCTTTTATAAAATATATTTTTGGAAATGAACAAAAATTTAGATTTCGCGCCTCTTATTTTCCTTTTACTAAACCTAGTGTTGAAGTCGATTTAATTATGGAAGGCCCCGATAAAAAAAAATTTTATTTAGAAATACTCGGAGCTGGATTGATCCACCCTCAAGTTTTATCTAATGGAGGTTTCGATAACCAAAAATATAGTGGTTTTGCTTTTGGTATGGGTATTGAACGAATTGCAATGTTAAAGCATAATATAAAAAATATTAGATCTTTTTATAATAATGATATTCGTTTTTTAAATCAATTTATTTGATTTTTTCCATAAAAATAACTCAAATTATATAAATTTTTAAAGGATATAAAAATGATAATTAACGAACAAAAATTAAAAAAATATCTTTCTCTTGAAAATTATGATTTCAATGAATTACAGGATTTAATTAATAATAATATTACCGAAATTAATACATGTTCTGTGTTGGAGTCTAATAATCATTTAATAATAGGCCAAATTGTTAAATTCGAAAAAATTCCTGATTCCAAAAAACTTTCTTTAGTTACTGTTGATATTAAAAAAACTTGTTTAAAAATTATTTGTGGTGCTGTTAATTTAGTTCAAGGCAAAAAAGTAGCAGTAGCTACTATCGGAGCTTATTTAAAAACTATTAAAACTAGTATTCAACAAAAAAATATTTTAGGCATAGAATCTCAGGGAATGATTTGTTCTGCTCAAGAATTAGGTTTAAATTATGATGTTTTAACAGAGGAAGAGAAAAAAGGAATTTTACTTTTAGATGATGATGCTCCTGTTGGTGAAAATGTTTTAGATTATTTGAATTTAAGAGGTTTTTTTTTAAAATTAAATATTACTCCTGATAGAGGAGATCTTTTATCTTATATAGGTTTTGTTAAAGATTTAAAGGCTATTTATAATAAAGCTAAATTAAATGATTTTGATTTGTCATTAGAACATATTCAACAAACTAAAAATCCTTTTCAAATTCAAATTCAAAACGATCATTGTCGAGAATATCATATGCTTTATATGCAAAATATTAAAGTAACAACATCTCCTTTATGGTTAAGAAGTTTTCTTTTTAATCATAGTATAACTCCTGTTAATAATATTATAGATATTACAAATCTTGTTTTACTAGAATATGGTATTCCTTTAGATATTTTAGATGTATCCTATTTAAATGAAAATCAAATTCAAATTAGAAACGCTTTTGAAACAGAAGTGAATAATTCAGTTATTTCAAATAAAAATATTTCGTTAGATAAAGAAGATATTGTTGTCGCTAGCGGTTCAAAGATTTTATCTCTTTTAGGTTTTCCTACTTTTTTTTCCAATATTATTAATAAAGATACTCATAAAATTATTATTAGTTCTTATTATTTAAATTCTTCTTATATTGCTAAAACGAATAAAAAATTTAATAAAAAAAATGAAAAAAATTTACGTTTAAATAGAGGCATTGATTCTTCTTTAATTCTTCAAGCTTTAAAGAGAGCTGGATTTCTTTTACAACAATTAAATAAAGAATCTATTATTTCTGATATTGTGTCTCAAAAAATTAAATATCATCAAAATCCTGACATATCTTTATCTTTAGAATTTATTAAAAATAAAATAAGTGTAGATTTATCTTTAGAAGAAGTTCAGATGTTTTTAAAAAAATTAGATTACGAAATAGAAATATTGAATAATAAGGTTTTAAAAGTTAAAGCACCTTTAAGACGTTATGATGTTTTGACGCCCGAAGATGTTTGTTCTGATATAATAAGAGTATACGGATTTAATAAATTACAAAGATCCATTATAAATCTTCCGCAAAATTATTTAATAAATAAAAAACGAGAAATATTATATAAATTAAAAGATTTATTAACTTATTTAGGTTTTTATGAAATTATTACTTATAGTTTAGTTAGTTTTAAAAATTTTAATTTATTTTCACAAAATCAAGATCATTTACAAGTAGCTAAACCTATTTCTCAAGAAAATATTGTTTTAAGACAATATTTAAGTGGTAGTATGATCGAAATTTTAAGTTATAATCAAACACATAATAATTATAATAATGCTTTTTTTGAAATAAGTAAAGTTTATTTGCCTCAATCAGAACAATTACATTTATCGTTAGGTTTAAGCGGTAATATCAGTTCATTCGGATGGAGTAATCCCGATAATATAGTTGGTTCTTTTTTTGTTTTAAAAGGGGCTTTAGAACAAATAGGTTTATTATTAGGTTGTAAATTAGATTTACAACAAACTTCTTCTTATATTAGTTTGCATCCCGGTAAACAAGCTAATATTTTATATAAAAATAAAAAAATTGGTTTTATTGGAGAAGTTCATCCTGTTGTAAGAGATTCGTATAATTTAAAAGATAGTTTTCTTTTAGAAATAATTTTAGATAATAATTTATTGAATAATTCTAAAAAAATTATTTTTGAAGAAATTACTAAATTTCCTTCTATTACCAGAGATTTAAGTTTTTTTGTTTCAAAAAAATATTCTTTTCAAGAGATTTTTCAAACTTTAAAAAATGAGATGTCTGATATTTTCATTAAATGTGAATTATTAGATCTTTATGAAGATAATAAATCATCTTCAGAAGAACATTCTTTATCTTTTCGTTTTGTTTTTAATAACAAAAATAAAAGTTTATTTAAAGAATCTGTTAATAATATTATGACTCGAATAGAAGAAAAAATAAAAACAATTTATAAAGCTAAATTAAGATAATTAAAAAAATAGTATGGAGAAATATTCATTTGCGTAAAGGTATTATAATTGAATTTTTAATAAAAGAATATGTAGTTGTTGATTCAGAAACAAAACAACAAATTCATGCTAAAACTAAAGGTAAGATTAAATATCATGATTCTAAAAAAGAAACAGATAATAATTTAGATTATTCTAAAATAAAAATTGGAGATTTAGTTTTATATGAAGCTAAGGATGATCAATTTTTAATTGATAGTATCTTACCTCGTTATAATTCATTAAATAGACCAAATATAAGCAATATTACTCAAGTTTTTTTGGTATTTTCTTTAGTACAACCTAAATTTCAATTTAAACTATTGGATAAATTTTTACTTATTTTAAAAAAATTTCAATTAAAAATTATTTTAATTTTTACAAAAATAGATTTAATTTCTGAATCTGAATTAATTTTATTCAAAAATAAAATATCTTATTATAATAAGTTTTGTCCTATTTATTATATAGATAGTAAACATAGATATGGTTTGAATAATTTATATCCTTTTTTTGCTAATGAAATAACTATTTTAGCAGGTCAAACAGGAGTAGGCAAATCGACTTTAATTAACGCTTTAACTTCTTTGAATTTGAAAACTCAAGAGATTTCTAAATATTTAAATAGAGGTAAACATACTACTAAAAATTCTAAATTATTTTTTTTTCATGAAGGTTATATCGCTGATACTCCAGGATTTTCTAAATTAGATTTATTAGCTTTTAAAACTGAAGAAATTAAAAATTTTTATGATGATTTTTTAATATTCGCAGATCAATGTTTTTTTGGTTATAGTTGTTTACATATTAAAGAAGATAAATGCAAAGTAAAAGAAGCTTATTATAATAATTTAATCTCACCTATTCGTTATTGCAATTATTTATCTTTTATTGAAGAAATAAATAAAAAGAAAAAAAAATAATAAAATTATTTTTTTATTATTATGGTATCAAAAAAATAGTTTTAAAAATTCTTATTAAAAGGTTCAAATATGAATTTAGATGAAATAAATGAAAGAAAAAAAAAGATTCGTAATTTTTCCATTATTGCGCATATAGATCATGGTAAATCTACTTTAGCTGATAGAATATTAGAAATTACAAATACAATTCAAAAAAGAGATATGAAAGAACAAATTTTAGATTCTATGGATCTAGAAAGAGAAAAAGGAATAACTATTAAATTGAATACATCAGAAATTCATTATACAAATCAAAATAATGAAGATTATATTATGAATTTAATTGATACTCCAGGACATATTGATTTTAATTATGAAGTCTCTCGTTCTTTAGCTGCTTGCGAAGGAGTTCTTTTAATTGTTGATGCTACTCAAGGTATTCAAGCTCAAACTTTAACTAATTTATATTTAGCTTTAGAAAATAATTTAACAATTATTCCTGTCTTGAATAAAGTAGATTTACCTATGGCAGATGTAGAAAAAACCAAAAAAGATATTCAAGAAAAATTAAATTTAGATCTTGATAAAATGGTTATTGCAAGCGGTAAAACAGGTTTGGGTGTTACACAAATTTTAGAAAATATTGTCAAATATATTCAACCTCCTCAAGGAGACGCTAAAAAGCCTTTACAAGCTTTAATTTTCGATTCTGTTTTTAACTCTTATAAAGGTGTTATCCCTTCTATCCGTATTTTCAATGGTATTATAAAAAAAGGAGATAAGATCCGCTTTATTTCAAGTCAAGCTACTTATGAAGTTATGGAAGTGGGTATTTTTAGCCCTAAACCTATTAAAAAAGATTTTTTAGCAGCTGGCGATGTTGGTTATTTAAGCGCTTTTATTAAAAATATTGATGATGTACTTGTAGGCGATACTATTACTTTAAGTCGAGATCATAAAGTACCTGCTTTACCTGGATATCGTAAAATTAATCCAGTTGTGTTTTGTGGTCTTTATCCTGCTGATTTAAAAAAATATGGCCATTTACAACAAGCTTTGCAAAAATTAAGATTAAATGATTCTTCTTTGACTTATGAAAAGGAAAGTTCTAAACTTTTAGGAGTTGGTTTTAGAATTGGTTTTTTAGGACTTTTACATATGGAGATTATTCAAGAAAGAATTATTAGAGAATTTGGTATTGAGGTTATTATTACAGCTCCTTCGGTACTTTTGCATATCTATCAATCTAATAATAAAAAAATTATTGTAGATAATTTAGCTAAATGGCCTACCAATCAATTAATTGAACGTATTGAAGAACCTTATATTCAAGCTTTTTTAACTTTACCTGAAACTTATATTGGACCAGTAATGGAACTTTCTCAAAGTAAAAGAGGCCAATTACAAGATATTCAGTATTTAAATCATAATAGAGTTATGTTAAAATATTTGTTGCCTCTGTCAGAGGTTATTTATAATTATTTTGACAAATTAAAATCTTCTACTCAAGGTTATGCTTCTTTTGATTATCAATTAGACCAATATTATCCAAGTAAATTAAAAAAAATAGATATTTTATTAAATTCAGAAATAGTTGATTCATTATCTTTTATTAGTCATGAAACTTTTGCTTATCAAAAAGCTAAAATTATTTGTCAAAAATTAAAAGATTTAATTCCAAAACAAATGTTTGAAATAATTATTCAAGCCGCTATAGGTAAAAAAGTAATCACAAGAGAAACTATTAAATCTATGCGTAAAAATGTTATTGATAAATGTTATGGCGGAGATGTTAGTAGAAAGAAGAAATTATTAGCTAAACAAAAAAAAGGTAAAAAAAAGATGAAAATTTTAGGTAAAGTAATGTTACCTCAGAAAGCTTTTTTAGCTATTTTATCAAGTGATAGTAATAAATAATTTAGAAAATATTTTGTTTATTTAATAAAGGGAAGTCATAATGACAAATTTAATAGAATTAAAAAATATTAATAAAATAATTAATAATCAAATTATTTTGAATGATATTAATTTAGAAATAAAAGAAAATGAATTTGTAACTTTATTAGGTCCTTCTGGTTGTGGAAAAACCACTCTTTTAAAAATTATTGGTGGTTTAGAAAATATGAGTAGTGGCGATATTTTGTTTAACAATCAAAGTATTATAGATTTACCACCTCATAAAAGATTAATTAATACAGTTTTTCAAAAATATGCTTTATTTCCTCATTTAAATGTTTTTGAAAATATTGCTTTTGGTTTAAGACTTAAAAATTTTAACAAAAAATATAAAGATAAAATCTTAAATTTAAAAATTCAAAAAACAGAAAAAATAAAACAAATAAAAAAAGAATATCAATCGAAGATTGATAAAATTAATTCAAATATATTACAAAAAAATAAATCTTTTTTTTCTTTTTTGACGAGATTTTTTTTTCAGAAAAGAAATCCTGAAATAAATCAATTAAAAATAGAATTTAAAAGTAAAAAAGCAGCTTTAGCACAAAAATATTCTCAAGAAATATCTAAATTACAAGCTAAAATTTTATCTCCAAAACAAAGAGAATTATTTATTGAAGAAAAAGTTTTATATTATTTAAAATTAGTAGGTTTAAAGGGATTAGAATATAGGGATATTAGACAATTATCAGGAGGACAACAACAAAGAGTAGCGATAGCTCGAGCTTTGATTAATAAACCTAAAGTTTTATTATTAGATGAACCTTTAGCAGCGTTAGATTTAAAATTAAGACAAGAAATGCAATATGAATTAAAAGAAATTCAAAAAAATTCAGGTATTACTTTTATTTTTGTTACTCATAATCAAGAAGAAGCTTTAACTATGAGTGATAAAATAGTAGTTATTAATCAAGGAGAAATCCAACAAATAGGCACACCTCAAGATATTTATAATGAACCTGCTAATAAATTTATAGCTAAATTTATAGGTGAATCTAATTTAATTTCAGGTATTATGAAACAAGATTTTTTAGTTTTTTTTGATGATAAAACATTCCAATGTGTAGACTCTGGTTTTATGAAAAATCAAGAAGTAGATATTGTTATTCGCCCTGAAGATATTGATATTGTAGCTCCTAAAAAAGGATTATGCGAAGGAGTTGTTAATTATGTTTCATTTAAAGGAGTTTATTGGGAAGTTAATGTTAAAACTAAATATCGTAACTATATTGTTCATACAACTGATTATGTCGAGGTTAATACTCAAGTAGATATTTTTTTTAATCCAGAAGATTTACATATTATGGAGGTATGGTAACTAAAATGTTTTCTTATAATATCTCAACTAAAAAAGGAAATAAATTTTATAAATATTTAGCAATTCCTTATTTTATTATTCTTGTGTTGCTTGTTTTGATTCCTATATATATTATTTTTTTAGATTCTATTCAAGAAATTAATTCAAATAATTTTTTCCATGTTTCTTTTACTTTTAAACATTATTATAATTTTTTCGTTAATACAAGTTTTATTTATGTATTATTTCGTTCGATGATAATAACATTTATATCAACTTTTTTTCTTGTTTTGATTTCTTATCCTCTTGCATATATCGTTTCTAAATATAAATTGTCCATACAATCTATTTTAATTTTGTTGATTAATGGTACAATGTGGGTTAATATAATTTTAAAAACTCATTCTTTAGTGAATGTTTTATCTTTAATAGATAAAATTTTTTCCATAAATTTATTAGAAACTAATATAGCGATGTTTATTGGTTTTGTTTATTTATTTCTTCCTTATATGTTTTTATCTATTTTTCTGAGCATTTCTAAAATAGATCCTAATTTAATTGAATCTGCTAAAGATTTAGGAGCTAATGATAAACAAATTTTTAAAAAAATAATTTTTCCTTTATCTATTCCAGGTTTAAATACCGGCATCATTTTAGTTTCTTTGCAAATTTTAACTAATTTAGTAGTTCCTAAATATTTAGGACCAACTACTATTACTGTTATTAGCGAATTAATTGAAAATAAAACTTTTTTAAACGGTGATACAAAAGGCGCTTGCGCTATTGCTATTAATTTAACTTTTTTAATTCTTTATATTTTAATTTTTTATAAGAAGAATCAATTTAATAAAACATATAAACCTAATGTTCCAAATAAATAAAAACAAAATAGCTTTTATTTATTTAATTTCGATTCTTCTTTTTATTTATTTACCTATTATATCTTTGATTATTTTTTCTTTTAACGAGGGCAACGGCAGAATTTCTTCTTTGGTACATTTTAATAAATTTGGTTTTAAATGGTATCGTAGAATTTTAGAGGATTCATCTATTAAATCTTCAATATTTATTACTTTTAAAATAGCTTTTTTGTCTACAATCATTTCTACTTTTATAGGCACTTTAGCAGCTATTTCTTTAATTAATTATAAAAAAAAATGGCGTAATGTTATAATCAATACAAATCAATTTTCTATCATTATACCGGAAATCATTAACGCTTTAGCTTTGTTTATATTTTTTAGTTACATTGGTTTAAATAATAGTTTTTTGAGGATGTTATTAGCTCATATTTCTTTTAGCATTCCTTATGTTTTGATTTCTGTATATGCTAAATGTTCTACTTTAGATACATATTTAATAGAAGCAGCTTATGATTTAGGAGCCACTCCTTTTCAAACTCTTACTAAAATTATTTTACCTCAGTTAAAGGATGTTATGATAGCTAGTGCTGGGATTGCTTTCGCATTATCTTTTGATGATTTTATTATTTCTTATTTTGTAGGAGGATCGGATTATCAAAATATATCAGCTTATATTTATAGTTTAAAAGGCACAATTAATCCTACTATTAACGCTGTATCTTCTGTTTTGATTTTATTCATTTTATCTAAAATAATATTCGATTTAAGAAAATTAAGAAAAGATTTCTATTTATAAATGAAAAAAAAATTTATTTGGCTTATTTTTATCATTTCTGTTTTATTTTTGTTTTGTTTTAGTTTTGATAAACTGAATCAAAACAAAAAAAATAATAAAAAAGTTATTGTTTTATTTAATTGGGGAGAATATATTGATCCATCGATTATTAATGAATATAATCGGCAATCTAATGAATTTATTGTAAAACAAAGTTTTTTCTCTTCTAATGAATTAGCTATTAATAAAATTAAATCTGGTAATCAATATGATATTGCTATTTTAAGTGAGTACGCCATCGAACAATTAAAAGATCATAATTTAGAAGAAATAGATCGGAACCAAATACAACAACCATCATATAATAAAGTATTCAAAGAATTTATAGACAAGAAAATAGATGAAAATACAAAAATATCAAAATATAATATTCCTTATTTTTGGGGAAATTTAGGATTTTTATATAATAAAAATCGAATTAATTTAAATCAATTAATTAATAATAAATGGGTTAATTTAATAAAAAATCTTAAATTTAGAGTTGCTTTATATAATAATGCTTTTGAAGGTATTTTTATAGGCTTGAAAGCTACTAATGGAAATATCGGTGTTAATTCAGAAGAAGAAATACAAAAAGCTCAAGATTGGTTAATAGATTTAAAAAAACAAAATATTAATTTATCTTTTATTACTGATCAATTATTAGATCGAATGAGAATAAAAGATAAAGAATATTATGATATCGCTGTAGCTTATTCTGGGGATGCAAGATTTTTAATGAAAAAAAATCCTAATTTAGGATATTATTCATTTAATGATGATCATGATGAGCCAAAAAATAAAGGAACTAATATTTGGTTTGATGGAATAGTTTTGCCTAAAAATAGTAATAAAAAAGGTGCTTATAATTTTATTGAATTTATTTTACGAAAAGATAATAGAAAAAAAAATAATGAATTTATTGGATATGATTCTCCATATGATGATGATAAAAAACAAGAAGATGATGAATCTCGATTAAAAATAAATTTAAAAGAAGAAGATAAAATATATAAATATAACGAAACATATAAAAAACAAATTAGTGAAGCTTGGAATCAAGTTTATTCTTATCCTGACCCTAAAGATAAAAATCTTATTATTTTAATTTTCATTATTTTATTTTTATTTGTTTTAATATATATTTTTTTTAGACAATAATTTTTATAAAAAAATATAAAATAAATATTTGAAATTTTATAAAATACTATAAAATTTAAGTATAACAAAATTCAAAACTGAAAAAAGCAATAATACTTTTTTCAGTTTTTTTATTTTTTTATTTAAAATTATGAATATTTAAAAATTATAATTTTAAATAAAAAATTAATAAAATGTAATAACTCTATTAATATTCAATTTCTTTGGATTTATTTTTCATTTTTTTAATTATTATATTTAATATTTATTTTAAATCCAACCAAAATTTTTATTTGTTTGATATAAATAATTTCTACCATGGTCGGTTAAAATTAATTCTTGATTTTTTTGTATTATATATTTTAATTTAATTGCTTTTCGTAAACATGTTTGGTAACGATCTGAAGACCATTTTAAATCATTTTGGACATCTTTTATATAATTTGTTTTATTTTGGATAAAATGATTGTCTAAGTGTTTTAATAAAATTATTACCATAAAAGATTTTTTTTGAAAATAATTTTTTATTATTTTACTTAAAATCCCTTGTTTAGGTTCTAAATAAAGAACAAGTAGAAAAATAATTAAAATTACTAAAGAAATTAGCCCAGATACAGGTAAATCGAAATAAATACCTAAGTAATAACCTAAACTAGTACTTACAAAAGATAACCATAAAGATAATAACCAACAATGAAATAATTTTTTAGTTAATAATATAGATGTTGCAGCAGGACCTATCATACAAACGATAGTCATTATTGAACCAACTATATCAAAAGAAATAACAGCTGTTAGAGAAGCTAGAGTCATTAAAGCATAATTTATTATAACTGAAGAAAAACCTAAAATATTTGCCAGAAAAGGATCAAAAATAAAAATTTTTAATTCTTTATAAAAAATAATAACAAAACATAAATTTAAGATTAAAACAGGAACTATTTTATAAAGTTGTTCGATATAAATTAATTCTATATTACCTAAAAAAACAGCATCATTATCTATGTGGATATTTCTAATATAAATACTAATAATAATTATGGCTAAAGAAAAGAAAAAAGTAAAAACAATCCCGATAGCTGCATCTTTTGAAATTTTATTATTATTTTTTATTAATTCTATTAAATAAACAGTTAAAATTCCCATTAAAGTTGCTCCAATAATTAAAAAAGGAGAATTTAAATTGCCTGTTATTAAATAAGCTATTACAATCCCTAATAAAACACTATGACTAATAGCATCTATAATCATAGATACTTTTTTTAAAATTAAAAAAATACCTAAATTAGCTAAAGATAAAGAACATAAAATTAAAATACAAAAAACATCTATTTCAAAAGATTCTGAAATTTTACTTATTATATCCATAATTAAATTTTACCATTTATTAAATTTTCTACTAATTGGATTCCTTTGGGAGTAATTATTATTTTATTTTCTTTTTTATATAAATATTTTTTTTGAAATAGAAAAGAATCTATTTCAGTCGCTTCATCATATTTTATATTATTATAAAAATGAATTAATTTTTTGAATTTTTTAATTTTATTTTGATATGTTTTTTGTTTGAAATATTTTCTTAATATTCCATGTTTAGGCGCTAATAAACAAGTGAAAAAAATAAAAATAGCATTTATTACTATAATAATAGGTCCTGTAGGCATATTTTCTACATGAAGATTAATTATTATACCAATAAAATTAGATAAAAAAGCAATTATAGAAACAATTATAATATTTGTTAATAATTTATCACTTATATGACGTGCGATAACTCCTGGCATAATTAAGAAAGCACTAGTTAAAATAATTCCTGTTATTTTTAAACTAATTATAATTAATCCGATTAATAAAGTATTTAAAATAACTTTAATAATAGCATTATTGAAACCTATACTTTGTGCAAAAACTTCATCAAAAGTAAAAATTTTGAATTCTTTCCATAATAATATTATTACGAAGAGAGAAATAAAAGTAATTATTGCGATAGTTATCACATTTTCTGCAGAAATTAAAGCAATTTGACCTAAAATAAATTTTTCTAAAACAGCAATAGAACAATCTTCAGTGTCTTTTTGAGCATAAGCTATTAAAATATTTCCTAAACCAAAAAAAGAAGCTAAAATTAAAGATAATATAGTATCTGATTTTATTTTAGAATATTTTTTAATAATTTCTATTAAAAATAAGGATATTATTGAGGATCCAAATGCACCTAACCAAATAACCCATTCACTAGTGGAACGAAAATAAATATAAGAAAAAGCGATTCCGGGTAGAACGGTATGTGATAACATATCACCTATTAAAGATTTTTTTTTTAAATTAATGAAAATACCTAAAATACCAGATATTATTCCTAACAAAACAGAACCTATAAAAATTTTGATAACAGTGTAAGTATTTAATAAATTAAAAAAGGATTCGAAGTCAATCATATTTATATAATTTGACCTTTCTTATGATCTTATTTTTTATATTTTTTTATTTAATTGATAATTTTTATAGGTTTTTTTTATATTTGCGGCATTAAATATTTGTTGAGTTTCTCCGCTAGCTATTTTTTGAATATTTAACAAAATAACATGATCAAAATATTGATGAACAGTGTCTAAATCATGATGAACTACAATAATAGTTTTTTGTTTTTTTTGTAATTCTTTTAAAACAGTTATAATTTTTTTTTCTGTTTGAATATCTACTCCTTGAAAAGGTTCATCCATTAAATAAATATCTCCTTCTTGAGCTAAAGCTCTTGCTAAAAACATTCTTTGTTGTTGTCCACCAGAAAGTTCTGAAATTTGACGATCTTTAAGTTCAATCATCTCTACTTTTTCTAAAGATTCTAAAACTATTTGTTTATCTTTAGTAGTAGGTCTTTTAAACCATCCTAAATGTCCATACCTACCCATTAAAACAACATCAAAAACAGTAGCAGGAAAATCCCAATCTATAGAATTTCTTTGTGGTACATAAGATATTTTTTTTCTTACTTGTTTATATTTTTTATCATGAAATAAAACTTCTCCTGAAACTTTAGGAATAAGTTCTATTAAAGTTTTTATCAAAGTAGATTTGCCTGCTCCATTAGGACCTAAAATAGCTGTTAAAGAACTTTGATAAATATCAATATCTATATCCCATAAAACAGGTTTTAGATGATAAGCTACAGTTAAATCTCTTATTTTAATTGATATTTCTTTTTTCATAATAAATGTTCCTCTATAACTTTTAAATTATTTAAAAAAGCGCCTATATAAGTAGAATGTTTATATTTATGACCTTTGAATTCTTCTGTTTTATAATTTGCTCCTAAAGAATCAGAATATAATTCTACATTAGTTATTTGAATAGGATCTAAGCCTTTTTGTTTTTTTAAGTTATCCACTTCTTCTTTTAAACTTTGTAAAGAATTTTTTGGCATTGAGCTTTCTGTAAATATAGCTTTTACATTGTTATTAGCTAATTCTTTGGCTAATTCTATTATTTTTTTTGTACTTGCTTCTGTTTGAGTAGAAATTCCCTGAATTGATTTTAATTCAAAAGAACAACAATGAGATTCAGAAAATTTTTGCCAATAAGAAAAAGCATCATGAACTGTTACTATAATAAATTTATTTTGTTTGTTTTCTATTGCATTTTTTAATTTATTCATTTTTTTTATAATATGATTTTTAGTTTCTTCTAATTCTTTCTTAAAAATTTCCAAATTCTTATTTAATTTACTTTTATCTTCTTCTGGAATTATTTTTTCTATTTGTTTTTTTAATTTATCAACTATTTTTATCCATAAATCAATATTAAACCAGATATGAGGATCACAATCTTCTGAATTTTCTTCTTTTAATTTATCTTCTGTTTTTAAACTTTCTTCTCCGGCTTTCCATAATTTAGTAGTATTTTGAGATAAAAGTTGATCAAAAGCATCCAACATTTTAGCTTCTAAATGTAGACCATTTACAATTAATAAATCAGCTTTTTTGATTTTATTACGATCTGATAACTTAGTTTTATAATTGTGAGGATCTACGCCAATACCCATTAGAGGATCATTAATAGAAATATTGTCTATTTTTTGATATTCAGGATTTTCTTCTTTATCTACTTCTCCGATTAAATGTTTAACTGCATCATTTAGCATTGTAGTCGTTGTAAGAATTATTTTTTTTTCTTTATTATTTTTTTCTTTATGTAATACGAATAAGCTATAGATAGGAATGATTAAAATAAAAGAAGTAACGGAAATAATACTTAAAAAATTATAAAAATTTTTTCGAAATATTTTCGACATTATAATATTTTATCCTTTAGTATATTTTTTTATAAAATTTTATTATTTTAAAGTGAATAAAATAAACTATAATAATAAAAACTGAGTACTAAAATTATTAGAATATTATTTTTTATGTTAATGATTTTTATTTTTTTATTTAAGAATGAATTAAAAAAATTTATTTATTCAATAATTACGATTATATAAAAAAATTTTTTGAAAAAAGGAAATATTTAGGTTATATTAATAATATTTTAGAGTAAATTTTTTAAGTTCAAAATTAATTCGTATTAAATATCTATTTATAATAATTATAACATAATTTATATTAATAAAATATTTTATTTTCAAATGAAATAATGAAAGAAATTTTATTTATTGAAGTTGAATGAATACTTTTTTGATAAAAAATTTTTTATTTCTTTATCTAAAATTTTTTTCGCTTTTAATTAATAATTAAAAAAAGGAGTCAATTTTATGAAAAATAGAAATAATTTTTTTAGTAAATTACTAAAAAAATTTAAACAAAATATTATGATTATTTTATTTTTTTTGTTTTCTATTTTATTTTTTTCTATTATGGCCTTTATAAAGTATGGTGTTGAATATAAAAAACCATTGTTAAATCCAAATAAGACAATTACAGATTATTTTCGATCACCTCAATCAAAATCATTATTATTAAAATTTGATAATAATTTGGTTAAAATATTAGCTTATTTAGGATTGAATCAATTTATTATAGGATTAACAGATGAGAAAATTCCAGAATATAAACAAATTTTTTTAGGGGATCCTCAATTGTTTATGTCAGAAGTTTCGGATGGTAAATTAAATACATCTTCAACTCCTTTAATACAAGGTATTATTGATTTTTTATCTTTTAAATTAAAAAAAAATATAAAATTATTTATTAATGATAAATTGGCAGTAGTTAATATTATTGAAAGTTCTTTAAACAATGATTTTTTAAATTTAAAAATAAAAAACGAGAGAAATCATTTTTTTATAAATTCTTTCGAAGATACTAAAGGCGATGGGTATTGTTTTTTTCATTCTATTATTTATTTAATAGAAAAAGAAATACCTGATTGGCAAAATATTGTTTTTTTAGATATCGATAATCAACAAATTTTAACAGATGATCAAATTCAAAAAAAGATGTCGGATTATCAATTAAAATATCCAGTTTAACTTATATATTAAAATATAAATAATTTTAAAATTTCTTAATCTAAACCAAAATATTTATTCACTAATATTTTGGTTTATTTTTTTGAATTTAAATTTATTAATAGATTAATAATTTGTTTATTTCAAAAAAATTTTAATTCGGGATATTAACGTTAATGTTATAATTAATGTTGTTAATATTTGATAATAATTTGACAATTTAGAAAAAAAGTTAATAAATGAATATATTAATTAATAATTTTATAAAAAAATTTAAATTTATATTTATTTTAATTTTAATCATTTTTTTTATTATATTTTTTTATTTTCTAATAGTATCGGATACAAAGACATTATTGAATAAAAAATTTATGTTTATTGATAACAAAGTTTTAAGTATGCCTTCTTTTTCTTCGAGTTATAAAAATAAAAGTATTTCTTCTGTTAAACAGAAAAAAAGTATAAAAGAAATACGACAAAAATTTATTAATATTATAGATAATCATGATAATTTGGACCAACCTGAAGAACAAATTTTGAAATCTTATTATCAAGATATCCAAAATATTAAATTAATGAATTCTTTGAAAAAAAATTTATATAAATGTAACAAAAAAATAAAATTTTTTAGGAATAAATTAGAAGATAAATATTCGCAACAAAAAAATTTAAACAGAATATTGTTGTATTTATATAATGAAAAAAAATTTTTTGAAAACGCAATGAAAAAAAAACAAGATGAAATCGACATAAAAACAAAACATTTTTTGTTTAAACGTTTTTTTACTTTTAAAAGCGAAGAAATAAATTCATTGAAAGAAAATGTAGCAAATTTTCAAACTCAAAAATCAGAAATTATTCAAAAAATATCAGAATTTAAGCAAAAAAAGGAATCAATAATAAAAGTCATTCAGAATTTGAAAATGAATATTCTTTTGCTTAAAAATCAAAAATATAAGATATTAGAATTTTTTAGAATAATTCAAAAAAATAAAAAACAACAACTTATGAATTTTATAGATATTTTTATTCAACAAATGAATTTAAAATATGAAATTTATCCTTCATAAGAATAAGGGAGGAAAGTTTTTGTAAAAAAATATTGTTTTTTATAAATTAATTTTTTGAATAAAAAAAATTAATATTTTAATTAAATGTTTCAAAAATTATTCCTTTTTGGAGATATAATTTGTCAATAAATTCTTTTTTAATATTTATATTATGTATAGAAAGGCATCATATAAATAAAATGAAAAAAAGAAGGTTGGTTTTTTTAGTCTAGTTTGGATGTATTTTAAGTATATTTTTTTATTTAATTTAAATTTGATTTTTAATAATATTTTTTTGGAACCCTGAACTTTTATATCAACAAAATCCAAATTTTGATATGGGTGCGATTTATCAAAATGGAACCGTTTTTAAAATCCGTTTTGTAAAAAAAACTATTTATTAATTACTTTTATTCTAACTCAAAAAATTGAATTGTCAACAACAAAATAAAAATATTTTGAAAAAAATAAAAATTTCTTTTTTAAAATTTTCAAAAATTTTTTAAACAAAGAAAAAAGAAAAAGAAAAGAACCAAAAGAAAAAGAAAAGATATATTATACATTTTATAAATCTTACACCTTATAATCTTATTTTAAATCTTATAATCTTATTTTTAAATCTTATTTTACTAACTCCTTAACAAGTTCCTTGTTGTTATAATCTAAAAATTATATTTTGTCAAGTCTTTTATCAAAAAAAAAAAAAAAAAAAAAATAAGATATAAGATATAAGATGTAATATTTTAAAAATATTTATTTAATTAATTTTAATAATATATTAATAAAATGAGATAAATTAAAAAAATAATTAAAAAAGTTTTATATTTTAACAAAACAAGATATAAGATTTTAAAAATATTTATTTAATTAATTTTATAAATTGTTTTTATTAATAAAAATTAGATAAATTAAAAAAATAATTAAAAAGGGGCTAATAGACATATTAATTTAATAATCTTATAAAAAACAAAAACGTATAAGGTATTTATTATTTATGAAAAAATAGTGAGTAATAATAATTTTTTTATATAGTTTAAATTGATAAATATGTCTTATTTTAGCTATTTTGAGTCCTCATAGAGTAAATTTTTAAGGGTTCACTTCGGGGACCCTATTCTTTATGGTTTCTAAATTTTTGGAAAATTATTTGAATTATATTTTGAATTATAATTAATAATCATAAATTATTTCAGGCCGTAAATTATTTCAAAAAGAAAACCAACAAGTCAAACTCTCATTATGATCTGAGAGTAGATTGTTGGTTTTCTTTTTGAATTTTGAATTGATAAGGAGATAAATAATTTAAATATTTCATTCTTCTTTGAGTGTTATAATTTTCAATAAAAGTATGAACGATTTGAGTTAATCTTTCTTTGGTTAAATATTGTCTTTTTTCTAAATAGACAGTTTCACATTTAAAATTAGCGAAAAAAGCTTCTACACAAGCGTTTTGAGCAGGACTCCCTTTTTCTGAAAAACTCGGAATAAGGTTTTTGGTTTGTAAAGTAGTTTGAATTATTTTGCCAGTATATTCCGCTCCTTGATCGGAATGAAATAAACCAGTTTTATTTAAAACAGATAATTGATTCAAAGGTGTCAAAACTAAATTAATATCTCTTTTAGTAGATAAATAATAATTTATAATTTCCCGATTATATAAATCCATAATTACTGATAAATAAAGAAATTTATTTTGATTATAAGGTAAATAAGTAACATCCGCGCACAGTTTTTGAAAAGGACGAGTAGCTTGAAAATTATTTTTTAAAAGGTTTAGTTGAGAAAGAGGTACGTAATTTCTATTATGGTGACGTTTAAGATAACGGTTTTTACGAGTTTGACATAATAAATTAAATTTTTTCATTTTAAAATACACTGTTTTAGGGTTTACTTTAACATTTTGATTTACCAGTTCTTGATAAACGCGGCGATACCCCCCCAAACAAAAAAACTTTCGCCCATATTATTGTAATAGCGATGTTGATAACAAATATTTTGAATCTGGATTTCTAAATTAGTTAAAAAAGCTGGTTGTTTTTTTTGGCGAAACCAACGATAATAAGAATTTTTTGAAATTCCTAACCATTTAATAATTTGATTCAAAGAAAATTGATTACGATATTGATTAATAATAGTTAAACAAGCATCTTTCAAAGTTTGTTTATTTATTTTTAAATTAGCTTTAAATTTTTGTTTGATTTTTTTTATTTCCGTGATATCAGGATTTAAATTAATACTTGTTTTCTCTTTATAACTATGACCAATTTTTTGTTGTAAACGATGTAATTCGTTGTTTTTAAAATATTTTATCCAATATCGAATTTGTCGAGCATTAACAATTTGAAATTTGTTTTGAATTTCTTTATTGGACATTCCTTGTTCTTTAGCTAAAATAACTGCCATTTTAGTTTTAAAATCATAATATTTCTTTTTTTTAGTGGTATAGCCACAAAAAGCTCCAATTCTCTTCTGTATCAAAAATCCTTTTCTATTATAAAGTAATTTTTAATCTAAAAGTTGTTTTTTTTATCTCGCTTTTTGTGGTAAAGGTTGTTTTTTTAATTTTCTTTCGTATTCATTTTTTCTGTATATAAGGTAATATATTCTTGTTTTGGATTGAAGTGAAGGTAGTATTTGGCTGTTTTATTATCTTCATATCTTTCCTTTTTTTGCAAAGAGCATTTTACTTCGTTAAAATATAAATCTTCATCTGTTTCTAGTAAGTATTTAGGACCTTTATAGTCCATTTGGATAGAGTATGACCTTGTTTAACAAAAGAATTATTAAAACCACTATTTGTTGGTCTGAATTTAGAATCTTTATTACTTGCGTTATCTATATCAAAACTCACAACTGTTGAAATAATCGAAATCACTTCCTCCATGACCTTTCTAAGGAGGCATTTTTTTAGTATAATACCAATTATAAAAAGGTTCTCTAATAAAAGGGGCTAAATCTTTAGGAACTTTATCTAAATGTTGACAATTATCTAAACCGTTGAAACCGAAGAAAGTATATTTTCTTTCAATGATGGGTTCTGATATTTCACCTACTTGATTTAATATCCATTTTCCTTTATCCTTTACAAAAGAAGGTTGGTTTTTATCTTCTGGATTTAAAGCGTATTTAGTATTATAATCACCTTTTTTATAATAATATTCGGCTTTAGTTTCAATTTTAGGTTCAGGAATAGGTTTACTTTCTTTTTTTACTTCCGTTATATTATCTATATACATGGTGAAAACTTGAAATGATATAATCATAATACTAATAATCAAATAAGAAATAAGTTTCCTTTTAGGACTTGTTTTTGAGATTTGATTTTGATTTAATTTTTTGTTATGACAAATGATTAAATAAGGTCCTCTAACACTAATAAGGCAAGAATTTCAGTAACTAGAATAATAATTTTAAAAGTAGAAAACATAATATATTATCTCCTTTTTGAAATAAATGTTTTATTTATTTTTGTGGAATTTATTTTTTTCATTTAATAAAATAATCTAATTTAAATTTTTATTTAATAGTAATAATAATTTAATATTTTATTTTTTTTTGAATAAAATAAAAAAATATTAATTTATTAGAAAAGAGATTAAATTTTTATAAATAAGAATTTAAAGATTATATGAATATTAGTTTAATTAATTTTGGATTAAGATTTTTTAAAACAAGTTGATTAATTTTTTAAAATTTTATATTTCGAAGATGAAATAAATAAAAAAATTAATAAAAAAATAATTTTTTAGGAAAATATTTTATTTTTTGCGTTAAATATTTGATAAATTTATTAATTTTTAAATTTTTTTGATGTAAAATTAGTATGGGAGAATAATTTTTATCCAAAATTATTTTCACAATATTTATAATATCTTTTTAAAAATATTTAATGAGAGAAGAGGTTATGTAAAAATAAAATGGTAGCAAAAACATTAAATAAAAAGAATAATATTCAAAGTTTTATATCTTTAATTTTTATTTTTATATTTTCATTTGTAAATTTTTTTTATTTAATTCAATTAGAAGTTATTCAAGGTGATCCAAACGATGAATTAAGAAATGTTTTAACAAAACCTCAATTAGGTGAAATATTAATAAAAGGTAATGAACCAACTAAAAGCGAAATTATAGATGCAGTAAAACAACAAAATCCTGATTTAAATAATAAACATCTTGATATTGTTGGATCAATTGGCAATACAAAAGCTAAAATTAGTTCCAATGAATATATTAATGATGTAGAAGTTACTTATAGTCTTAAAAAAATAGGTAGTTCTTTTAATATATGGTGGTTTTCTCTTATTTTAAGTTTAATTTTAGCAATATTAGCTTTAGTAGGTTATTATTTTTATAAAAAAAATAATAATATTTTAGAATAAAAGAAAATATTTGTAAATGATTTATATAGAATAATCAAATTAAATTGGTTATTCTATTTTTTTTCATAATAAATTTGTTTTTATAAATGAAAATAGTTATTTGTTTTATACAAAAATAACAATTATCATTACAAACAATAAAAAAATTATTTATGATTTTATTTTTTAATCATAAATAGTTTTTTTATTGTTTGTAATAAGTATAAATACTCAAAAGAATAATTTCAAAAATAAAAATAAAATCTTCTTTAGATTTTTCAGTCATGTTTTTTTTCTTTTTCAAAAAATTTAAAATGATAATTTATATTATTGTATTTTATATTTTTTGTATTAAATATTCAAGAAGATCAAGAACATCCTCTGTTTCGTTTTTTTATACAACTTTTTATTTTAAAATTGTTCCTTAAGACTTCCAATTAAGTAGATAATTTCATATCTTTTCAAATTAAAGAAATATTGTTTTCATTCAAAAAAGTGTCTAAACTTTTTTTGATAATTCTTTGGCGTTAAAAGATTTTTTTAATATTTTATTCTTACACTATATAGCTAGTTAAAAAAAGTGAAAAACTAGTAAACAAAATGAAAAGAAAATACAATGATTTTTGATATAAATTTAACATTTTTCTTTAAAAAAAGCGTACTAAAGTAACCTTTTTCAAGGTTATATTATTTTATTTTAATTCAACTAAAAATTTAACTCAGATTTTGAGTATATTGAGATGGAGTTGAATTGTTTAATTTGCTTAAAATCCAATTAGTATTCCAAAATTGAGGAAATTGATTGATTAATTTTTTCAATTTTGTTAGAGGATTTTTGAAATAAAAAAGGATTTTAATAACCATTTAGGGTTTTTATTTTTTATCTAACAAACAACCTAAAAAGGAGACAAAAAATGAAAAACGATACCAGTCCAGAAATTAGAATCGGATGGTGGAACAAGAAAATCACCCCTAACGATTTAACTCGAATTAAAAATTTTTTTAAAAACACTAAATGAAGACTTAATTAACCTCACTATTATTGCTCATTCTAAAAAAAAATACCTACCCAGAAGCTAATTACCGCCATAAAAACCAAAATCTCTTCTTCGATCCTCAAATCTTAGAAGAAATTAAACAATCAAAAATAACCTTAATTAATGATGATTTTTCTTCTAGCAATAGTTTTAAACTATTATTTTCTGATTTAACTCCTATTAAAAGCCAAAACAACTACCTTAAAAAACCCTCTATCCTCTTTTTCAAATCAATTATCAAAATGCAACCAAAAATCAGCTTAAAAAATTAATTGGTAAAATTAATGTCAATAAATTAGAAACTTTACAATTATATCAATTAGATTCTCAAAAGCTAGATCAATGCCATAAATCCATACAAAATAACTATAAAAAAGGGATAAATATTATTTATCGTTGTAAATCAAATTTAAAAGATCTTTAATCCTTTTTAACGAAAAATAAACAAGTTTATTGGGCGAAAAAACTACATCCCGAATATAAATATATACCTAAAACAACAAGAATGAAACTCTTTTATAACACTTCACTGACTCTTTTATAACAGTTTGTCTTTTAAAATAATCTCTATATAAAGATTAACTCATTTAGGGAGTGATATTTTGATATTTTATATCGATAATGATAATGATACTCGATATTTGGATATTATCGCATTATCATTTTTCATATCATTATTATTTATCGATATCAAAAAAACCTCTTAAGACTTTTAAACCAACCTTTCAAATTACTAAACCAAGATTCAATAGGGGTATTATTATCATGGGGACAACCAGGCCGCGACATACTAATTAAAAATCTTTTTTTTGTAAAGTTTGTTGCCAAATCCGACTAGTATAACCCCCAACCACGATCAGAATGAATAATACAAGGGCTTTTTAATTTAGGTAGATCCTTAAAAGTGGCTTGGATTAATTTTAAATTAGGACGTAAGCTGGTTTGGACACTCCAAATTTGTTGATGATAACCATCTAAAATCACCGATACCCATAAGAATCCCTGTTTAGTATTAAAACAAGTTAAATCGGTATAAAGTTTGGTTAAAGGTTGATCGGTGTGAAAATGATTTTTAATTAAATTAGGTTGATAAGCGATATTTTTTTGAAAAATTTTATTTTTAGTGTGGGGGGCGCTATTTCATTCACCAATTATTTTGGCGCATTATTTTTAAAATCACTTTATGATTAACGTTTTCTGAAAAAGTATGACGATATAAAATGGTAATTTTACGATAACCACAAGCGTAATGATATTTTTGACATAATAAACCTACTCTTTTAGTAATTAATTGATAATTATGTTGGCGTTTTCTTTTTGGTTTTTGACTTTTTCGCTAATAATAATAAAGAGATGACCTTTAATTTTTAAAAGTGTTAAAATCCGCGTAATGTTTAAATTTTTTTGATAAATCTTGACTAAAGGTAACATAATTTTCGATAAATCAGGACGTTGATAAAAAATTGCCGTTTGTAACAACTCAATTTGTTTTTTAATTAACATTCACAACCTTTTCCTTTATTTAATATAGCACCATTTTATCATCCTTATGGAAAATAAATTAGCTAAAATAGAAAAATAATTTATTTTAGAGACGAGTTTTTTATTTTTTTTGGTTAACTAATAAGTGAAGAGTTAAAATGGTTTCGTCTTTTGTCTTGAAAAAAACTTTAAAATTAGGAAATTAAATTAAACAACTTCCGCAGTTAAAAAAAGTTTTTTTTACGAGAAAAGATGAGGTTATACAACTGAAAAAGTGGTTTTGGTGATTATTTATAAGTTAAAAAGTTGTAACAAAATATGGGTTCGGTGCGATGGACGAATAACATTTTTTTAAAAAATAAAACTATATTATTTTTTGTATTTTAAAAAAACATTATTTTTACATTTTAGATTATAATAAAAATAAAGTTAAAAGCAATTCTTTTTAGTATAAAAAAATATTTAAGATTTTTTATAACAGTGTGATTTATAATTATATGAATAGAAATAACTAATTATATGTATATAATTATAAAGGTAAGTACTTTTTTGTATTATAATATTTTCTATATTATATATAATTTATTATTTCAATTTATTAATATATTGTTAAATTTTAATAATTATTTTTGGATTTTTGTAAAAAAAATTATAAATAAAAGATTTTTATAAAAAATATTCAGAAAAAACTAGGTAATTAGCATGGAAATTAAAAAAATAAATAATGATTTTATTCAATATCATTTTCAAATAAATAAAGATGATTTTGAGATTTTAGTAGATAAAGTTTTTGATAAAATAAAACATAAAGTGGAAATTAAAGGTTTTAGAAAAGGTTTTGTTACAAGAAATATATTTGAAAAACATTTTGATCCTCAATCTTTATATAAAGACGCTTTTGAAGTTTTAATTCAAGAAAAATTAAAAGAAATATTTCAAAATACTAAAGAATGTAATTTTATAGGGCGTCCAAAAGTTATTGACTTTAAATCAGAAGATTTAATGAAAAAAAAAGATTTTTTTAATTTTGGGTTAGAATTTGTTTTAAAACCTCAAATCCAAATGTGTAATTATAAAGATATTATTTTAAAAAAACATAATTTAGAAGTAACAGAAGAAGAAGTTCAACAAAAAATAAATGTTTTATTAGAAAATAATCCTATTTTAGAAGTCAAAGAGAGCGATTCATCTATAGAATTAGGTGATATTGCTGTTTTTGATTTTGCAGGTTATTTAAATAATCAATTATTTGAAGGAGGTTCAGCGACCAATTATACTTTAGAAATTGGTTCTAATAAATTTATTCCTGGATTCGAAGAAGGTATGATAGGATTAAAAAAAAATGAAGAAAAAGACATTATTGTTAAATTTCCTCATGATTATGCAAAAGCTGACTTTGCCGATAAAGAAGTTGTTTTTAAAGTTTTGTTACATGAAATTAAAAGAAAAAAAAGCGTTGTTTTAAATGATGAATTAGTTCAAAATATGAAATTACCTAATATTAATAATGTTAAAGATTTTAAAATAAAATTAAAAGAAGAATTGATTAATCAGAAAAAAAACGAAATAGAAAATAAACAAAAAGAAGAGATTTTAGATTTTTTAATTAAAAATTCTGTTTTAAAAATTTCTCAATTTTTAGTTAATGAGGAAGCTCAAAATTTAAAAAAAGATTTTGAAGAACAATTAAAAACTCAAAATATAACTTTAGAGAAATATTTGGTTCAAATTAATCAAACAGAAAAAAAATTTTTAGAAGAACTTAATGAACAAGCTTTAAAAATGTTGAAAACAGAATTTTTATTAGACGAAATAGGTAATAAAGAACAAATTCAAGTATCTCAAGATGAATTAGAAGCAAATTATAAAACAATTAGTAATCAATATAAAGTAGATATAGCAAAAATAAAAGAAAACGAAACTTTTATAAAACATGTGAAAGATAATTTAATAAGACAAAAAACTATTATTTTTTTATTAAAACAAAATATACAAAATAATATTCAATAATTTTTGAGAAAAAATTATTTAATGAAATGGAATTTTTAAAATTTTGCATAAAAGGATGTAAAAATATATGACTAATAAAAATAACAAAGAAAAAGAATTGGACAACGAAATAATTCCTACTGATTTACCCGCTATTATTGTTAGAGATATTGTGCCAATCCCTTTTAATGATATAAGACTTGAAATAGGTAGAACTTTTTCTATTAATGCTGTGAAATTAACTGAAACTAATAAATGTCCTTATGTTGTTATTTTATTACAAAAAAATCTATTACAAGAATGTCCTAAAATATCTGATATAGAAAAATATGGAGTTGTAGCTAAAATTTTAGTTTCTATTAAAATTAGTGATGATCTTTATAAAGTGAAATTTCGAATTATTAAAAGAGCTAAGATACAAGAAATATCTAAAAATAAAGATTTATATTTTGCTAAATATAAAGAAGTACCAATTGTTTTCGGCGATTTAAAAGAAGAAAAAACTCTTATTAAACTAATAATGGAGAGAATAGCCCTAAATATAAATCAACTTTTATTAATGTCAGAAAACACTTTTTTAGAACAAATAAAAGATGGCATTACAACTGAAAAAGCTGCAGATTTAATTATTTTTGTTTTAAAAATCGAAGAAAAATATAAATATAAATATTTAAAAGAAACTCATTTAAATAAAAGACTTATTTATATTTTACAAGATATCGAAATGAAATTAGATTTCATAGATTTAGAAAATAAAATTAATTCCGAAGTTAAACGTAGTATTGATGAAAACCAAAAAGAATTTTATTTAAGAGAAAAAATGCGTGCTATTCAAAATGAATTAGGGGATAAAGTTAAAAAAGAGGAAGAAATAGAAGAAATAAGACGAAAAATTAATACTTCTAAAATGCCTAAAAATATAAAGACAAAAGCTTTACAAGAACTTTCTCGTTATCAATCTATTTCTTCTGCTTTAGCTGATTCTTTTGTTATTCGTAATTATTTAGATTTTATTATTGCTTTGCCTTGGGGTAGAATAAGTAAAGATATTAATGATTTGAAAAAAATCGAATTGGTTTTAGAAAAAAATCATTATGGTTTAAAAAAAGTCAAAGACAGAATTATAGAATATTCAGCTGTTAAAATAATGACTCGTAAAAACCCTCAAACTATTATTTGTTTGGTAGGTCCTCCTGGTGTCGGAAAAACTACTTTAGCTATTTCGATTGCTGAAGCTTTAGGCCGTAAATTTGTTAAACAATCTTTAGGCGGTTTACAAGAGGAAAGCGAAATAAAAGGTCATAGAAAAACTTATGTTGGAGCCATGCCAGGACGTATTTTAAATGGTTTAAAAGATGTTGGTGTTATGAATCCAGTGTTTTTATTAGATGAAATTGATAAATTAGTTAATAATCTTCAACATGATCCAGGTGCTTCTTTATTAGAAGTTTTAGATCCTAAACAAAACAAAACTTTTGTAGATCTTTATTTATCAGAACCTTTTGATTTATCTGAAGTATTATTTATAACAACAGCCAATGATTTAAGCAATATTTCTGAACCTTTAAGAGATCGTTTAGAAATTATAGAATTAAGTTCTTATACAGAACAAGATAAAGTGATTATCGCAAAAGAACATTTATTACCTAAATTATTAGAAGAACATGGATTAAATAAAGAACAGTTTTCAATAGATAGAGAAGCAATTCTTTATTTGATTAGACATTATACTAAAGAAGCTGGAGTAAGAAATTTAAATAAAAAAATTGCCACTTTAGTTAGAAAAACAGTTAAAGAAATTTTAATTAATAAAATTAAACAAGTTAAAATAGATATTAATAATATTGAACATTTTTTAGGTAAAATCGTTTTTCAACATTTATTAGCTAATAATAAAAACCAAATTGGAGTAGTGAATGGTTTAGTTTATACTTCTTTTGGTGGTGATATTTTACCTATTGAAGTGACTTATTATAAAGGAACTGGCAAATTAGTTTTAACTGGTCATTTAGGTAAAGTTTTAGAAGAAAGCGCAATAACTTCTTTTAGTTTTTTAAAATCTCATGCTGAAAAGTTAGGCATTGACTATAGTATTTTTGATAATAATGATTTTCATATTCATTTTGTAGAAGGAGCTATTCCTAAAGATGGTCCTTCAGCCGGCGTTACTATAGCTACTTCTGTTTTATCAGCTATCAAAAAGAAATGTGTGAGACAAGATGTTGGTATGACAGGAGAAATCACTTTAACCGGTTCTATTTTACAAATAGGAGGTTTAAAAGAAAAAGCTATTGCAGCTGATAGAAGTGGTTTGAATACTATTTTTATTCCTAAAGATAATTTAAAAGATTTAGATGAAGTTCCTGAAGAAGTAAAACAAAAAATTGAAATTATTGCTATTGAAAATGCAAACGATGTTTTTGACAAAGTTTTAATTAATTAGATAAAAGGAGAGAATTATAATAATGGAATTACCCATAACACTATCTAATTATTCTTTATATATATATATTAATTGTATTTTTATAATTATAGGTGTTTTATTTACTATAGAAAAAAGTATGATAGATATTTTTTCAGAACAATATGGTAATCATAGACCTGATAGTTCTCAAGTTTTTTTAAATCGTTTAATATTATGTTTAGTTTTTATTTATTTTGTTTTTTCTTATTTTTATTTAAAACAAACATTTGGTCCGAAATAATTCAAAAAAAAATATAAAATTTTTTTAAAAAAATACATTATGTTTATTATTATGTTATAATAATGAATATAATGTATTAATAATGCAGAGATAATTGTTAAAATGTTTTTTTGTTGTTTTTTGATGATTAAATTTATTAATTATTGCAAAAAAGGAGTTGATTGAATGATAAAAACTGTTGTACAAAAAGAAGAAACTTTTGATGAAACTTTACGCCGTTTTAAACGTGATGTTTCTAAATCAGGAAATTTAGCTAGAGCTCGTAAAAAAGAATATTACGTAAAACCTAGTACAGAAAGAAAAAATCGCAGAAGATTTGCTAAAAATAAAAAATATTAAGTTTAAATAAAAGATTCACCTAATTTTTATAAGGTGTTTTTTATTTTTTAAAAGAAATAATATTTTAGATTTAAATAAATTTAGGTATAAATAAAATAATTAAAAAAAATTAAAAATATTTTTAAAGAAAAGATTATATTTATAATAATGATTGTTGAAATATATAATGAAACAAAACAAAAGACTACAAAGTTGAACAAACTTTTGATAAAAATTTTTTCTTTTATTGAGGATCAAAATAAAATTCAAAACAAAATTAATATTGTTTTTATTAGTAATAGTGAAATGCAAAAAATGAATTTTTATTATCGTCAAAAAAACTATCCTACTGATGTTTTAACTTTTCCGAATGATAATTATGATAATTATTTAGGCGATATTTTTATTTCTTTAACAAAGGCTTCTGAACAAGCTCAAAAAAATAAACATAGTTTAGATAGAGAAGTTTCTTTTTTGGCTCTTCATGGTTATCTTCATTTAAAAGGTTATAATGATGATACTGAAGAATCTTTACAAGAAATGATTGATATACAAGAAAACATTTTAAAACAACATAATATTTAATGTTTTTTATTTATTTTTTTAAATTTATTTTTTTTGGATAAAGGGGTTTTTTTATAGTGTTTAAATCAGGTTTTGTTTCTATAATAGGAAAAGCTAATGTAGGTAAATCTACCTTATTAAATTCTTTATTAAATCAAAAAGTTTCTATTGCAAGCGATAAACCCAACACTACGAAACACAAAATTCTAGGTATTTATAATGATCAAAATTCACAAATAATTTTTATAGATAACCCAGGTTTGATATATCAAAGAAAAAAAATTTTAATTTCTAAAGTTAACTTTGTTACTTTAAAAAATATTGAAGATGTTAAAGTTATTTTATTTCTTGTTAATGATGAATATCGAGCAGAAGATAAAGAGATTTTAACTTTTTTTCAAAAATATAATAAAAAAATTATTTTGATTGTTACAAAAATTGATCTTTTTAAAAAAAAAACTTCTATTGATAAAATTATTTTAAGTTATTTAAAAAATTTTACTTTTGATGCCGTTATCCCTTTATCCAGTATAAAAAAACAAAATTTAAATATTTTAAAAGAAAATATTTTATCTTTATTGGACGAAGGACCTCCTTATTTTTCTAAAAATTTTACTACTAATTTGTCTAAAGAAGACTTAATATTAGAATTTGTAAGAGAAAAAATTTTTTATTATTTAGATAAAGAGTTACCTCATGTTTGTTCAGTTTCTTTAGATAATATTATAAATAATGAAGATTTTTCTATTCAAATAGATATTTTGATTTCAGTACCAAAAATTAGTCAAAGAAAAATTTTGATTGGTTTTAATGGATCTAAATTAAAAAAAATTAGACTTGCCACTCAAAAAGATATTCGTCGTTTTTTAAAAAAGAAAATTTATTTAAATTTATGGGTTAAAGTGGATCCTAAAATGAAAAATAAAGGAAAAGTTTTGTTTGATGTAATATCTGAAAACAAATGATAAAAAAATTAAAATTGGTTATATAAGATTATGTCAGAAAATAAAATAAATAATATTTCTTTTAAAGACATTATAAATTTTATGAAACAAACTGGTTTTGTTTACTCAGGTAGTGAAATTTATAATGGTTTAGCTAATAGTTTTGATTATGGTGTTTTAGGTAGTTTATTAAAACAAAATATTAAAAAAGCTTGGATCAAGAAATTCGTACAAGAAACCGAGAATAATGTTTTAATAGATAGTTCTATTATAATGAATCCACAAGTTTGGGAAGCTTCAGGACATTTATCTTCTTTTATAGATCCTTTGGCCGAAAATAAAGATAATAATAAACGTTATAGAGCTGATAAATTAATTAAAGAACATAATCCTCAAATTAATGTGAATAAATTAACTTTTGATGAGATGACTGAATATTTAATTCAAAATGAAATTTTAGGTACTAAAAATTGGGCATCTGTTAAAAAATTTAATTTATTGTTTCAGACTCATCAAGGAGTTGTTATTGAAAATTCTTTCCCTTTATATTTAAGACCAGAGACTTGTCAAGGTATTTTCGTTAATTTTAAAAATATTTTACATTCTACTAGAAAAAAAATTCCTTTTGGAGTCGGTCAAATTGGTAAATCTTTTCGTAATGAAATTACTCCTGGTAATTTTATTTTTCGTACTTGTGAATTTGAACAAATGGAATTAGAATTTTTTTGCCATCCTAAAGACTATTATGAATGGTTTGTTTTTTGGAAAAATTATGCTTATAATTTTCTTTTACAATTAGGTTTTTTTTCTCATTATTTAAAAATGAAAGATTATGAAATTGATGATTTAAGTCATTATTCTAATGCTACTACAGATATTTTATTTCATTTCCCTTGGGGATTTGATGAACTATGGGGTATTTCTTCAAGAACTGATTTTGATTTGAAACAACATCAACAATATTCTAAAAAAGATTTACAATATTTTGATGCCGCGACTAAAGAAAAATATTGGCCTTTTGTTATTGAACCTTCTTTAGGTGTTGAAAGAATTTTTTTGGCTCTTATAATTAATTGTTTGTCGAATGAAAAATTAGAAAATAGTACTACAAGATTGATTTTAAAACTACATCCTTTTTTATCTCCTTATAAATTAGCTGTTTTACCTTTAATTAAAAGTAAACATAGTTCGAAAGCTAAAGAATTATATAAAAAATTATCTTCTTTTTTTGAAGTCTGTTATGATGAAAATCAAAGTATAGGCAAAAGATATAGAAGACAAGATATGATAGGGACTCCTTTTTGTTGTACTATAGATGGACAAAGTTTAATAAATGATACAGTAACTATAAGAGAAAGAGATAGTTTATCACAAAAAAGATTTAAAATCGAAGAAATTACAGAATATGTTCAAAAAAAAATATTTTTTTAATTATTTATAAAATAAAAAAAGAGGGTTGTTTTTTCAATATAGAAATTGAATTTTATGATTGATATAAATAAAGATTTAATTAAAAGATTAAATAAAGAAATTTCTATTTATGGATTAGTAAATAAAGCTGGTGTTGTTTTAAAAAAAAGTGGGAAAAATTTTTTTGGCTTATGTCCTTTTCATAAGGAAAAAACTCCTTCTTTTTCTGTTTCTGTTGAAAAAAATATCGCTTTATGTATGGCTTGTCATAAAGGTGGTTCTCCCATTAAGTTTTATAGCCAGTTTAAAAATATTTCTGAATTAGAGGCGATTAAACAGTTAGCTGAGTTATTTAATTTAGTTTTACCTGAAAAAAAAATTTCCTTTGAAAATCCTTTAGATTCGATTTTAAAATCAGTTTATAAATTTTATCAAGATTCTTTATTATTTTTATTAGAAAAAAAAGAATATGAAGATCACCCTTTAATAAATTATTTATTAAAAGAAAGAAAACTAAATAAAGAATTAATTAAAGAATTTGGTTTAGGTTATTCACATAAAAGCAATAATGCTTTGATAAAATATTTAGTTGACAAAATGAATTATAAATATGAAGATTTACTTAAATTAGGTTTAATTTCTTATAATCAACAAAAACAACTACAAATGAATGATCAAAATAAATATTTGGATTTTTTTCGTAATCGTTTAATGTTTCCTTTGACTAATATAGAAGGTAAAATAGTTGGTTTTTGTGGACGTTCTTTTCCTGAAGATTCTCAAGAAAAAAAAGAACCAAAATATTTATTTAATAGTAGTGATCGATGTAAAAAAGAAAATTTATTATATCGTTTTTTCGAACATAAACAAGATATTCATGAGAAAAAAGAAGTTATTTTATGTGAAGGTTTTTTTGATGTTATTTCTTTTTATAAAATAGGTATGAAAAATGCTATTGCTGTTTTAGGCACTCATTTGAATCGAAACCAAACGATATCATTAAAATCGATAGCTTCAAAAATTATCATTGCTTTAGATGAAGATTATGCAGGTAAAATAGCCACTGACAAAATGGCTTTAGAATTAAATAAGAATAAATTTATGATTAATATTTTAAATTTACCTTCAGGTTTTGATCCAGATCAATATATTACTACATCGAAACAAGATAACATTGATTTTTTGACACAAAAATTAGAAGAAAGAATGAAAAATTATATTTTTATTCAAATAGATCGTTTAATGCAAGAAGGTTGGACTAAAGATCAAATTAAATTAAATATTGAATCATTATTAAAATATCATAATAAAGATACTATTCAATATTTTCAAAATAAAATAAATGAAAAGTATCAAATTCAAATGAATTTATTATCTTTTATTTCTATAAAAGAAACAAACCATCAATTATTGAAACAAAAACAAGATAAAATTTCTTTAAAAGGCATTATTCAAAATAATGACAAAGAAAGAAATATTTTAACTGAATTATTTTTAAATTCAAAATATATTGATTTTGTTTTAGAAGAAAGTTATAAATATAGCACTATTAATTATGCTATTATAGAATTAATTCGTAAAATCAAAGAATATTATATCAAATATGCAACGGATGAAGAAAAATTGCAATACGGTATAAATATTTCGAATTTTAAAAATGTTTATAAATCTTTTTTAGATAATATAAAGGATTCAACTAAAATATATAATTTATTGTTTCAAGTCGAAAATAATCCTGTTTTTCAACAAAAAAAGAAAATAGATAATCCAGAATATTTAAAAATACTTTTTTATCCTTTTGAAATAGAAGAATATTTTATAAATCAACAAGAAATAAAAAAAGAAATTCAAATTCTTCAAGAAAAAATTCTTAAAGAAGAAGATCTTGTTAAAATTAATCAATTCTTTGATGAATTAAAGAAATGTAAAGAAAAATTAATAAATATTGAAAAAATTCAGTTTTAAAAAATTAAATAGAATTCTTTAAAAAATAGAATTACTTTTTTTTATTTTTTTTATCGAATATAAAAAAATAATTTTTGTAATTTATTAAAAAGGAAAAATATATGAATTTAAGAAAAATTTTTAAGAAAATTTATAAAAATCATCATGTTCGATTGGAACAAACACATAATCAATTTACAATAACCCCTTTTAAACAAAAAGTTAAATGGTTAGAACAATTTTATAAAGATGAAAATTTTTTTAATATAAAAATATTTAAATTTTTAATGATTTATGAGAAAAAATTAAAAACGAATTCTAAAAAAAATAAATCATTAAAAAATAATTCTTTTGATAATTTATATTTAATAAATAATAATTTAAAAAATCAAGCGAATATAGAAAAAAATTTAAAATTAGAAAAAATCTCTAATTCTATTAAAGTAAATGATCCTGTTAAAATGTATTTAAAAGAAATTGGTCAAATTCCTTTATTAACTTTAGAAGAAGAAAAATCTATATCTAAAACAGTTTATGAAAGTTTAATAGCCAAAAAAAAATTAGAAAAACATTATAATAAGGAAATACAATTAACTGATGAAGAAATCCAAGAAATAAATGAAACAATAGAAAAAGCAGAAGAATCAAAGAATAAATTGATAGAAGCTAATTATCGTTTGGTAGTGTCGATAGCTAAGCGTTATATAGGTAGAAAAATTTTATTTTTAGATTTAATTCAAGAAGGTAATATGGGTTTGATGAGAGCAGTTAATAAGTTTGATTATACTAAAGGTTTTAAATTTTCTACTTATGCTACTTGGTGGATTAGACAAGCTATTACAAGAGCTGTAGCTGATCAAGCTAGAACAATTAGAATCCCAGTTCATATTATCGAAACAATGAATAAAATTTCTCGTTGTGTAGGAGAATTGACGCAAGTTCTTTTACGTAAAGTAGATAATCAAGAATTAGCTATGGAAATGAATATCGAAAAAAAAGACATTATTGATATTCAAATGATAGAAAAAGAAACTATTTCTTTAGAGACTTCAGCTCGAGAAGAAGATGATTCTTCTTTAGGAGATTTTGTTAATGATCCTAATGTTATTTCTCCTCATGACTATATGTTACAAGAGATGTTAAAAAAAACTTTATTCGAATCTTTAGAAGAAACTTTAACAGATAAAGAAGAACAAGTTATCAAAATGCGTTATGGTCTTGCAGAAGATGGACATGTTTATACTTTAGAAGAATTAGGTGCTAAATTTGGAGTCACTCGTGAAAGAATTCGTCAAATAGAAGCTAAAGCTTTGAGACGTTTAAGAAGCCCTTCTAAACAAAATAAATTAAAGTTATTATATAATAATATTACTAAAAAATAAAAATGAAAAGAATTGGTTTTATCGCTTCTTTATTAAAGGGTTATGATATAGTAGCTGATATTGGTGCAGATCATGGTTTAGTTTTAAAAAAAGCATTAGATTTGAAGTATATTAAAAAAGGCATTGCTTGTGATAATAAAAGTCAACCTTTAGAAAGAGCTCGTCAAAATTTAAAAAATTATCCTGTTCATTTTTATTTAAGTGATGGTTTTGACAATATAAATGATTATTTTGATTTGGCTTTGATTTGTGGCATGGGTCCTCATACTATCATCAATATTTTGGACAAAACTGCTTATATTAATAAACATTTTTTGTTAGGGTGCCAAGGCAAAATACATTATTTAATTGATTGGTTGAATAAAAATAATTTTGTTATTTTAGATTATTATAATTTTTATGATAAATTTCATTATATATTTTTAAAAGTATATCGTCAAATGGAATCAAAAAATAAAAAATGTTATAATGAGTTGAAAAAAAAGAATATTTCAAGTATAATATAAATTGATTTAGAAAAAAGTTTGAGTAGCTCAGCAGGATAGAGCAACGGCCTTCTAAGCCGTCGGTCAGGGGTTCGAATCCCTTCTCAAACGCCATTTATTTCAATTTTGATATAAATATTTATTTTATTTAAGAAAAAAATATTTTGTTATCAAATAAAAGTTTGGTTTAAATTTTTATTTGATAACAAAAAAAGAAGAGGAAATATAAAATATGGCTGTTCCTTTTAGACGAACTAGTAAAACTGCAAAAAGAAAAAGACGTACTCATCAAAAATTAAATAAACCTAATTTAGTTGTTTGTCCTGAAACTAATAATTTCACTTTATCACATCGTATAACTTCTAATAGTCCTTATTATAAAGGGCAATTAATTTTAATGAAGAAAAATAAAACAAAAAGAGCAAAAGATTAAAACAAATTATAATTTTTTATTATGATAAAAATATTTTAAAATATCCAAAAGGAAAAACTATTCAATGAAAAAAATGACTGCTAATCAGATTCGTAAAATGTGGTTAGATTTTTTTATTACTAAAGGTCATAAACTAAAAGATTCATTTTCCTTAATTCCTGATTCTTCTGATTCTAGCTTGTTATGGGTTAATGCTGGGGTAGTACCTTTGAAAAAGTATTTTGATGGTTCTGAAAAAGTGTGTTTTTCCAAAATAGTAAGTATTCAAAAATGTTTAAGGACTAATGATATTGATAATGTAGGCAAAACTGCTATTCATCATACTTTTTTCGAAATGTTAGGTAATTTTTCAATAGGTGATTACTTTAAAAAAGAAACTATAGATTTAGTTTATGAATTGTTGATATCTGAAAAATGGTTTAATTTGCCTCAAGATCGTTTGTATATTACTTATTTTTATAAAGATCAAGCAACATATAATTTTTGGTTAAAAAAAGGAATTCACCCTGAACATTTAATTTCTTTGAACACTAATTTTTGGGAAATTGGCGAAGGACCTTGCGGTCCTTGTACAGAAATTTTTTTTGATCGCGGTATTGAATATGATGATAGAGGTTTAAAATTAATTAAAGAAGATATTTCAAATGATCGTTTTATTGAAATTTGGAATGTTGTTTTTTCTCAATATAATAGTGAATTAGATAAAGATAGAGAAAATTATATTGAATTACCAAATAAAAATATTGATACTGGTTCAGGTTTAGAACGTTTAGCTTGTATTTTTCAAAATACAAAAACTAATTTCGAAACCGATCTTTTTCTACCTATTATTCAAAAAATTAGTCATTTAAGTAAAATAGAATATTTTGAAAAAAAAGAAATTTTTAGAATTATTGCTGATCATATTAGAACTTTAGTTTTTGGAATTGCTGATGGAGTAGTTTTAGCTAATGAAGGCAGAGGATATATTTTAAAAAAAATTTTAAGAAGATCTTTTATAAAAGGTCAAACTTTAGGTTTTAAAAAACCTTTTTTATTTAAATTAGTTTCTGTTGTTATCGATATTATGAAAGAATTTTATCCTTATTTAGGAACTAAAAGACAGATTATTGAAAATATTATTCAAGTAGAAGAAGAAAAATTTTTATTTAGTTTAATAAAAAGTCAAAAATTATTTTTCAAATTTATTGATAATAATTTTCTTTCAGGTGAAAATTTTTTTAAACTTTATGATACTTATGGCTTACCTAAAGATATGATTTTAGAGTATGCAAATCAAAATAATATTCATGTTGATGAGTTAGAATTTCAAGCTTATTTAGAAAAACAAAAAAAATTATCACGTGGCACTCAAAATATTAAACATAATATGAATAAACAAAATGAGTTTTTTTTGAATTTCAAAGAAAAAAGTTATTTTGTTGGTTATAATGAATTCAATGTTAAAACTAAAGTTTTAAAAGTTTTTGCTGAAGGCATTGTTTTAGAAAAAACTCCTTTTTATCCTGAAATGGGCGGTCAAATATTTGATACAGGTAAAATTAATAATTGGAACGTTTCGAAAGTTTTAAAATTGCCTAATAATCAAATTTTGCATCAATTGAATTCTCTTGTTGCTCCTTTACAAGATTTGTTTTACGAAGGACAAGAGGTAATAGCTTTTATTGATGTTTCTAATAGACAAAAAATTTCTTGTAATCATACAGCGACTCATTTATTATATGATGCTTTAAAATTAATTTTAGGAGACCACGTTAAACAAAGAGGTTCTTATTTAAATTCTAAATATTTAAGATTAGATTTTAATCATTTTCAAAATTTATCTTTTAATGATCTAATGAAAATAGAACATCAAGTTAATAAATGGATTAATCGACAATATCCAGTAATTATTGAACAAATATTTTTGTCGGAAGCTAAAGAAAAAAAAGCTCATTTTATAGAAAACAAAATTTATCAAGATAAAGTGAGAGTAGTTAAAATCGGTGATATTTCTATTCAATTATGCGGCGGAACACATGTTAACAATACAATTAATTTAAAAAACTTTGTTATTTTAGATTGTAAAAATATTGGTTCTGGAATTTATAGAATAGAAGCAGTATCTGGTTATAATATTTCTGACGTTTTAGAAGAAAAAGTTAATCCTTTTTTGCAAGAAGAAAAACAAATTTATGATAAAATAAAAGAACTTAACACAACAAATTTTAATTTTCAAGATTTTTTATTTAAAAGAAAAATCAGTTTATCTAAAATAAAATACAAAGATAGTTATGAATATATTCAAGATTATAAAAATTATTTACAGTTTTTAAGACAAACATTAAATGAATTTAAAAAACAAATTTTACAAAAAACAAATGAACAGGTTATAAAATATTCTGAAAAATTCATTCCTAAAAAAATTGAAAGTAATTTAATGATTGTAATTGAAAATCATGAAATGACTTCTAATATGTTGAAAATTTTATTAGATTATTTATTTAATAAATTAAAAACAGAATTTTTATGTTTATGTTATAAACATAAAAATAGCCTTCTTATTTTATGCAAAAGTAAATTAATTCATGTAGGTAATTTTATTAAAAAAGTTAATAAGATACTTAATGGTAAAGGTGGAGGAAGTAACAATTTTGGACAATTATATAGTGATCATATTGACAAATTTGATGAATTGCAAAATAATTGGAAATCTTTGTTATGACAAAAAAAGTTTTTTTAGGTTTGGATTTAGGCGAAAAAACATTAGGTATTGCTATTTCTGAATCTGGTGTTATTGTAAATAATTTAAAAACAATTTTTTTTAACACTAATCAATATCAAGAATTAATTCATCCTTTAAAAATAATTATTGATAATTTTCAAGTAACAACAATAGTTTTGGGTTATCCTAAACATATGAATAATGATATAGGTGTTAAAGCTCAAATTAGTATTGATTTTTCGAAGATATTACAAAGTAAAATCCCTTTTGTAGAAGTTATTTTATGGGATGAACGTTTGTCTACTAAACAAGCATATCAGTTATGTAATATAAAAAAAAATAAAAATAAAAAAATGAAAAAAATAAAAGATCAAATAGCTGCAAGTGTTATTTTGCAAAATTTTTTAAATTATTATAATAATAAAAATAATGAACAGTCAATAGAAAAATGATTTTGAGTATATATGTTCTTAAGCGAAAAAGAAAAATATTTAAAAAAAATTAAAAAATATGCTCTTGAGCATAAAATACCTATTATACATGATGATACTTGTGTTTTTTTACAAAAATTAATCAAAGAGCATAATTTAGTTAATATTTTGGAAATAGGTTCAGGTGTTGGTTATAGCTCTCTTGTTATGAGTAATGAAAATAATAATATTCAAACTATAGAAAGAGATTTTAATAAATATAAATTAGCTTTAAATTTTTTTCATAAAACTGTCTTTGATATTGAATTTATTTGGTCAGAAGCATTTTTTTATCAACCTAAAAAAAAATATGATTTAATTTTTATTGATGCTGCTAAAGTTCAATATCATAAATTATTTCAAAAATATAATATGTTTTTAAATAAAAATAAATTTATTATATGTGATAATTTAAATTTTCATAATTTAGATATTAATGATCAAAAAATTTCGCGCAGTACTAAACGTTTAATTCAAAAAATTAATGATTTTAAATTGTTTTTGCAAAATAATGATAGTTTTGAAACTTTTTTTATAAATATTGGGGATGGTTTAAGTATTTCTCAAAAAAAATTATAAAAATCAAAATAAGGAATAAATAAAATGAAGACAAAAAAGTATGAATTAACAAAATCAGGAGTAGTTAAATTAAAAGAGGAATTAGAATATCTTAAAAATGTTAAAAGAAATAAAAATTTAGAAGCATTGAGAGAGGCTAGAGAACAAGGGGATTTAAGCGAAAATGCTGATTATAGAGCGGCTTGTGAGGAAAAATCTTTTATAGACTCTCGTATTTTAGAAATTCAAAATATTTTAAAAAATGTTCAAATTATTTATACTTCTGATCAAAATAAAGAAATTAATATTGGTAAAACAGTTACACTACAATTTTTAGATGATATGAGACAACAAACTATTTATTTAGTAGGTATTTTTGAAGTAAATCCTTTTATGAATAAAATTTCTATTGAATCTCCCATAGGGCAAAGTCTAAAAGGTTATAAAGAAGGAGATCAAGTTGTAATTAAATCAGATACAGGCAAAACTTTTAAAGTTAAAATTTTAAAAGTAAATTAAAATAAATGATAAATAAAAATAAATATTTACCTTTTTTTTATTATGATTCTGTTTTTAATATTTCTTATAATTTTTTTTTAAAGAAAAATATTAAAGTATTATGTTTTGATTTAGATAATACTTTGTTGAGTTCTAAAGAAAACAAATTAAATCCGAATGTTTTAAATTTATTAAAAAAATTGAGTGAGGATTTTCAAATATTCATTATTTCGAACACTTCTTTAAAAAAAATACAAAATATTGTGCAATGCCATAATTTAAGTTTTATATATTTAAATTTGTATCATAAAAAACCTTCTATATGGGGTTTTAAAAAACTTTTGGAATTAGTTAAATGTAGTCCTAATCAAATTATGATGATAGGCGATCAATTGAGAACTGATATTGCGAGCGCTAATAAAATGAATATTATTTCTGTTTTAGTTAAGCCTTTAGATAGAAAAAATGAATCTTTTTTAACTAAATTATCTCGTTATTGGGTAGAAAAGCCTTTTATTCAAAAAATTAAAAAAAATAATTTAGAAGAATATAAAAAAAAATTTCAAAATTTTATCAAATAATAACAAAAAGAAATATTACGAATATGTTGATAGAACAAATTTTACAAAAAGTAAAAGAAAAATTTAATAATGATATCAATAGATTCAATCATATTTTAGGTGTCCATAGAAAAGCTATTCAATTAGCACGTTTATATAAAGTAGATATTGAAAAAATACAAATTGCTGCTTTGTTACATGATTATACTAAAAACGAATCATTAGAGTTTCATTTATCTTTGTTAAATAAGACTCAAATTAATAGATATAAAGAAGCTCCTTTTTTTTATCATGCTTTAAGTGCATCTATTATTATTCAAAAAGAATTTAATATAAAAAATAAACAAATTATACAAGCTATACAAAAACATGTTTGGGGCAGCCTTCAAATGACTAAATTAGATAAAATAGTTTTTATTAGTGATAAAATAGAACATAATAGAAATTATCCTAATATTGATTATTTACGTCAATTATCTTTAGTTGATCTAGATAAGACTATTTATTTTTTTTTAAAATTTAATTTGTTATATTATAAAAGTAAAAATTCTAAAATTTTTCCTGAACAGTTAAAAATTTTAGAATTTTTTAAGAAGAAACTAAATTAAAAATATGTTGTATATTATTTCAGGAAAATATAAAGGTCAGAAATTAAGTTCTGTTCCTTCTATTAAAACAAGAAGTACTGCTCATTTGTTAAGAAAATCTTTATTTGATGTAATCGGAAATGTTATTCATGACAATATTGTTTTAGATTTATTTTCTGGTTCAGGAGCTTATGGTTTTGAAGCTTTAAGTAGAAAAGCTAAACAAGTTTATTTAGTGGATAATTTTTTTTTAGCTATTCGAACGATTAAAAAAAATATAAAAAAATTAAACTTAAATAAAGAACAAGTTAAAGTTTTTTTTAATGATGCTTTTAAAATGTTGAGGTTGTTTGTCAAAAAAAAAATAATTTTTGATCTAATTATTTTAGACCCTCCTTATTTTTCAGATTTTTATTTTGTTTTATTTCAAAATTTACATAAAATCACTAATGATAAAAGTTGGATTATTTTAGAAATTCATTCTAAAACTTTATTGCCTTTACAAATAGATAATTTTCTTTTATTTAAAGAAAAAAAATATGGCGATAAAAAGATAAATTATTATCGCAAAATTTTATCCAACTCATAATAATTATTTGATATTATTATATTATTTTATTTATTATAAATTTTATATAATAATTAGTAGATTATTTTTTATTTTTTTGAATAATTTTATTTATAAAAATAAAGGGACAGGTTATTTATATTATGAGCTCAACGGTAAGCGCTTTAATAGGATTAGTTTTAGGCCTTGTATTAGGCGCTGTATTAATGTTTTTTTGGTTTAAACGATATTTAGAAAAAAATCCTCCTATTACAGAAAAACAAATTAAAGAAATATTTAAACAGATGGGCAGAAGCCCTAGTCAAAAACAAATGAAACAAATAATGAATAATATTAAAAATAAATAAAATAGGTGAATAAAATATGAATATTATTTATTTGTTTGTTTTTTTAACTCCTTGTATTTTTTATATTATGAATATTTTTTATAATTTGAATGAGAAAAAAAAATTAAAAAAATATTTATTAAAATGTGGAGATTTAGAAAAAAAAATTTTACAATCTGTTTTTACAGAAAATAAAAAGAAAGATTTTGCTCTAACTAAAGGACATAAAATTACTGAAAAACTTTTAGATTTAAGAATTGTCTTTCAAGTAAAAACTAATGAAAATAATAATAAACAAATTATTTGTCGTTTAAATTTAGATGTTTTGAAATTAATTTTTAATGATTCGTATTTAAAAAAAATTTATTTATCAAAAGAATGATTTTTTAATTTAAAAGAATTGAAAATGAGAAAAGGATCGTAGGGGAGATATTAAAATGAATGAATTTCAACTTATTGCTTACTATGAAACAAAATTTCAAGATTTAGGGATTATAAAAAATGGTTTAAAGACTAAATTAGTTTCTGCATTAATGAATAATGAGGAAAATTATAGTTCTCCTTATGAACTTTTAAGTTTATCTTTGGTTTGTTGTTTTTATAAAACAGCTAAAAAACTTTTAGATATAACTCAAAAAGATATGTCCCACAATATTAAAATAAAAATTTTATGCAATACTTTAAAAGATCAACAAGGTTTTTATTTTCAAATTGATTTGTTCTTTAGTATTAAAGATTTATCTCTTGTTGAAATTAAAAAAATTATGGATTTAACTCATAAAAAATGTCCAGTTTCAAGAATATTTAATAATTATCCTCATATTAATTTAAACCCTGTTTTATTCGACAAAATATAAAATTATATATATTTTTTTATCATATTTTATAAATTTTTATTGAATAAAATAATTTTTTTTGTTTATAACATAAAAAAGTTATTTTTTATTTTTTATAAAGTTCATTTATAAAATATTTAATTATATCAAAGATGAAAAAAACACCCCTTTATAAAACTCTAAATTATTTGACGTTTTTCATTAGGGGTTTTGAAGGTAAGTAAAAAGTTAATATAATATAAAATAATTATTTATTTATTTTTACATTTTATTCAATATAGATTATAATATAAATTTTTTTTGCACATAAATAACATACTTATAAAATAACAAAAACTTTATTTGAATTATATAATTCAAATAAAGTTTTTGTTATTTTATAAGTTATTTTATTAAATATCAAAATTATAGAAATCTGCTAATTGTTTAATGATTCTAATTATTTTAAAAGCTTTTATATCATGATTTAAATCTTTATAAGAATCAAAATATTCTAAAAGTTGTTTTTCATTGAAATTACTACTAAAAAAAATAGGTAATTTATGTTCGTAACGATAATATAAAAGAGGTAAGAAAATATCATCTCTAAAAAAAATATTCATATTTTCAGAACCTAGATCATCTAAAATTAAACAAGGACTATTTTTCAAATAATTTAACTTATTTTCTAAAATATCATTATTATTCCAAGTATTTTTGAATTGTCTTGTTAAATCTGGCATAAAAATAAATAAAACAGGAATATTTTTTTGAATTAAACTTTTAGCTAAACTTTTGAGAATAAAAGTTTTTCCTGTGCCGAATTTACCATATAAATATAAGCTTTTGTTCATTTGAGAAAAATCTTTAATTATATTTTGAATTTTTTTTAAAACTTCTTTTTTAGAAATAGAATTGTTTGTTTGAAAATTTTTTAATTCAATATTATTAAAATTTAAATTTTGATTAAATAAAATATTTTTTTGATATAAATTATTTTCTAAATTAATTTTTTTAGATTCAGTAGTTTCTTTGTATATAACTGATACATAAGGTTTTGTTTTTAAAACCATTTGATATCCGAAAGAATTTTTTTTATTTTTATTTTTTAGATAATTATAAACTGTAATGATATCTTCGTCTTTTATTTTTAAATTTTTAGTTTCCTCATGTTGCTGAACATAATGTTTAATTTTATTAAAATCTAATTCTTTTGACAAACACATTATATTTCCGATACCTTTTTTTAATTATTAAAACCTAATTCTTCTTTTACTTCATCTAACCATTTAGGACGATTTTTTTTGCAAGGTTTATCATTTTGGAATTCTTTTTCTTCTATTAAAAAATCAAAAGCTGTTTCTGCCGAAATAATACCTTTTTTGGTCCATGAATTTAAAATAGTTTTGAAGTAATTAAAATTAGGAACAAAACTTTTATTTGTATTTTTTTTTATTTTTAAGACATACATAAGTAAAGCATTAATCACTCCGATATCAGTTTCAGTTTGCACCATAAGTTTAAAAGTTATATCACATAAATCAGCATAAATATTATGGTTTGTAGTGAAATTTTGTATTATTCTATTTGGATTAGTATTTTTTAAATAAAGTATCATTTCATTTTCTTCGTTATTAATATTTTTCACGTTTTTTAAAATTATATTTTTTTTGAAATATTTTCTGTTTAACATAATTTTTAAATTATTTAAATCTATATTTTCATCATAATTATTGCGAAAAATATCTTGATATAAAGTAGCCATTTTTTCAGGATTAATATCATAAACAAAACTTAATTTAGTAATGTATTCAATGCTTTTACATTCTAACAAAAAAGGTTGTTTGAAACGTTGTGGTAATTTGTCTATAAATAATTTATAATCAAAATGTTTTTGCAACGAAACAAAAGATTTATTATTTTTAAAATGTTTTAAGTTATTATTGATAGTTTTGGGCAGGTTTATTTCTTGAAAACGATAAATATCTGAAAAATTTTTACTTATATTTTCGTAATTGTCTAGTGATATTTTATTTTTATCATTATTAAATAAATTTCTTAATTGAAAATAAAGGTTTTCGCCTATTTCACTAAATAAATATTGACTAAATATAGGATCTTTAAAAAAATCTACATAATTTAAAGGGGGCTGCAAAAAATAAATTTTTTCTTGTTTGGAATTTCGAAAAGTTTGTAATATATTTACTGCTTCAAGTTTTTCTTTGTATTGGATAAAAAGAGATTCATCTATATTTAATAAATCAAATAAAAATTGATGATTATAATTTAATGTTAAAATAAAATTTTGATTTAGAAAATAAAAAGTATTATAAAGACTTAAAGCTCCTAACCCTATTAAAGGTTGATACAGCAAATGTAAAGTTTTTTGCTCTTCATTTGTTAGAATAGAATTATTTTTAATGTTAAATTTTTGTAATGATTGCACAAAAAATATAATCCTCTTTTGACTTTTTTATAATTTTTAAATTTTTAATTATATCTGTTGACATTGAACGCAAAAATAAGAACTTCTGTTACCTATTTTCTTTTTTTCGATTTTTTCTTTACAAAAATGACAATTTTCTTTATCTCTTTTGTATACTAAAAGTTTTTTTTGATAAGAACCTTTTATACCTAAAGCTTCAAAACTACTAATAGAAGTGCCTCCATAATAAATGGCTTTGTTCAAGATTTCTTTAGCTTTAGCCAATAAAATTTTTATTTGTTTTAGGTTTAAAGAATTAGCTAATATTTCGGGATGAATTTTTGCTAAAAATAACGTTTCACTAGCATAAATATTTCCGATTCCTGAAATTATTTTTTGATCTAATAAAATTTTTTTAATTGCTATTTTTTTGTTTTTAATTTTTTGAAAAAAATCTATATCTTTTATTAAAAAAGGATCTAAAGCTAATTTATTTAATCCGCTTTCTTCTAAATATTTGTCTTTTTTGTATAAATGAAAACGACCAAATTTCCTAAAATCATAATATCGAAAAACTTTATTATTATTTAAAAAAATACGAAAATTTTCATATTTATGAATTGCATCACATTCTTTTAAAGAATGAATATATATTTTTCCTTCCATTCTCAAATGACCTATTAATACCCAATTTTGTTCTAAAAAAAATAATAAAAATTTACCTTTCCTTTGGATATCTAAAAAATGTTTACCTTTTATGTTGTCTAAATTATGAATGCTTTGTAATGAAGGTGGATGAAAAATTTGTATTTTTTCTAATTTTGTATTAATTATTTTTTGTTTTAAATAATTAATGGTAACTTCTACTTCTGGTAATTCGGGCATTTTTTTTAATTCACCTTTAATGATTTTGGAAAATTTTCCTTATTTTTTTTGTTTGTATGTATGATAATAAAAAAATAAAAACCATCTATAAATAAGATAGTTTATATTAAATTAAAAAAACTTATAAAAAAAATTAATTTTTTATTTTTCAACATCTTGTTGAAATTTATAAATTGTTAAGATATAAATATTTGGAGAAGATTGTTTTAATTCTATTTTACCCTTGATGATTTTAATTATTTGACCTGGTTGTAAAAAAAATTCAGGATTATCTTCATCAATATGATCAAATTTAATTATTAATTCTGGAAAATAAAAATTGTCATTATTTAAAATAAATTTAATATCTTTAGTAAACCATTCTCTTTTTTTTTGATTTTGTTTCAGTATATATCTATTTTGAACTTCAATACTAAAATTATTTAATAAAATCGGTTCTTTCATTTGATGAGTTGTTTTTGTAAAATTCATGATAAAATATTAGCTCTTTCCCTATTTTATTTTTCTAAAAAAATAATTTAATATAATAATATTATATAAAAAATATATAAGTTATTCATAATAAAAACTTCAATGTTTTTTTAAATAAGAAGTTTTTATTATGTTGTTAAAATAATAGGGATAATAATTGGTTTTCTTAAAATTAATTCATAAATTTTAGGAGCGATAAAATCGATAATTATTTTTTTTAAATGATTTTTATTGATTTTTTCAAATTTATATAAATATTCTTCAATCATTTTTTTGATTTCCCAAGAGGTTTTTTTTATTAATTCTTTATTACTTTTCATATAAATAAAACCACGTGAAAAAATCATAGGATTATTTAAAAGTGTTTTATTTTTTAAATTAATACTTACAATTATAGAAAATAAACCTTCTTCACTCAAAATTTTTCTTTCTTTTAAAATGCAATTACTAAGATCTTCTGTACCTGAATCATCAATATAAATATTATTAACTGGAATTTTGTTAGGGGTTTTTTCTATATAATCGTTATTTATTTTGGCGATATCACCATTATCTAAAATATAAATATTTTCTTCTTTAACACCGCATTCCATAGCTAATTGTTTATGAGCTACTAACATAATGTGTGTACCATGGACAGGAATAAAAAATTTAGGTTTTACTAAGTTTAATAATAATTTTAAATCATTTTGGCCAGCATGTCCTGAAGCATGAGTATTCACAACATCTCCGTGAATGATAACTTCAATATTCATTTTAAAAAGTAAATCTAAAACTTTATTTATACTATCTTGATTACCAGGAATTGGAGAAGAAGAAAAAATAACAGTATCTGTTTTTAATAATTTTATTTGTCTATGAATACCATTTGCCATTCTGCTAAGAGCTGCTAAAGGTTCTCCTTGTGATCCGGTACAAATTAGAGTAACATTAGGGTTTTTATCTAGATTATTATTGTTGATTATTTTATCTTTAGGAATATGTAAATAACCGTTTTTTATTCCGGTATCGATAGCTTTTTCCATACTACGTCCGAAAATAGCAATTTTTCTATTAGTTAAAAGGCTAGCTTCAATAATTTGTTTGATACGATAAAAATTAGAGGCAAAAGTAACTATTATAATTCTTCCTTTTATTTTGTAAAATAATTTGTTAATATTTTTGCTAATTTCATTTTCTGATTGAATAATTTCTTTATTTTGTGCATTAGTAGAATCAGATAAAAGACATAAAATATTTTTTTTCTTTAATTCCGTTAGTTTGTCATATTCTGTTAAAGGACCTATAGGTGTATTATCAATTTTAAAATCTCCTGTATAAAAAATAATTCTATCTTTATTATTAAAGACTATACCGAACGCGTCAGGGATAGAATGATTCATTCTTATAAAAGAAATTTTAGTATTACCGAATTGAAATTCTGAATCATTATTATATTTAGTTATAAGTTTTGTGTATTTATTTAATTTATGTTCAATTAACTTTGATTCTATTAAATTGAAAGCTATACCAGAAACAAATATTTTATTGATTTTGATTTTTTTTAATAAAAAAGGAATTCCTCCAATATGATCTTCATGACCATGCGTAATAAAAAGACCTTCAATTCTATTTTCGTTTTGCAATAGATATTCATAATTTGGAATAACATAATTGATTCCTAAAAAAGAATCGCCGAAAAAAGAAATACCTGAATCCACGATAAATATTTTTTGTTCGATTTCAAAAATATACATATTTTTTCCTACTTCACCTAAACCTCCTAAAGCATAAAAAAATATATCAGATTTTTTTAATTCGTGATTTTTATTTAATAAATTCATTATATTTGTCTTTCCTATTTAAATTTTATTTATTGTATTTATTATCAATAGTTATTAAAGCGGGTATGATGATTGGTTTTTTTTGTGTTTTTTTAAAAATAAATTTCGATAATTCTTCTCTTAAATAATTTTTAAAATCACTCCATTGATTTTGTTTATTATTTGTCAAAAATTCTTGAATTAAATTAGCGAAAAGTATTTTTATTTCTGATAAAAAAGATACAATTTTAGTTTTATCCAAGAAACCTTTACTTATTAATTCTATATTTCCTATAATTTTTTTTAATTTTAAGTTTAGGTTGCAAGCTATTATCAAAACACCATCATTTGCTAGTAATTCACGATCTTTTATAATATATTCGTTTCCCTCTAAAACTGGAGTACCATCAATTAAAAATTCTCCTAAGTTTTTAAAAGATTTTTTATTAATAGAAGGATTATTTTTTAAATCATAATTCCAACTATCTCCATTTTCTAGCATAAAAATTTTATTTGTATGAAAATTAAAATTTTGGGCAATTTTTTTCATTTGATATTGATGACGATATTCACCTATGATTGGCAATAGATATTTAGGGTTTAATAAATGTAAAATTAATTTAAAATTTTCTTCATAATTATAAGAAACTGTTAACAAATCTTTTATCAAGAAGTCAACAACAAAACCATTACGGGCTAAATAATCTATAGTTTTATTTTGAATTTTATCGATACCTGTTACTTCGATAGATAATAATAAAATTTTATCTTGGGGATGCAATTTCATTAAACGATCTGTTTGTTTGCACATTCTTTGTAAGCGATATAAAGGTTCAAATCGTTTACCTACTATTATGACTACTAAATTTTTATATTTTAAATAATCTTTCATTCCTTTTAAATTGACTAAAAATCCATTAGGAATTTTTAAATAACCTTTTTGAATAGCTATATCTACAATTTTTTCATTTTTTCTTCCTAACAAAGCTATTTTTAAATTAAATTCTACTGCAATATCAATAATTAATTGAATTTTTAATAAATCAGGAATTAAAAAAGAAATAATAATGTTGTTTTTTATACTTGCAAAATAGCTACTGATGGAGTATCCTAAAGCTTCTTCTTTTTTTTGTTCAGTAATGTGGAAAGCTCCTTGAGAGGCTACCATTAAAGCTAGAGTTTTTTTTGAATTTAATTTGGATAAAGCTAAAAAATTAGTTTGAAAATTTTTATTTTTAGATTGTAAAAAATGTATTTCACTAATATAAACTAAATAACCTTGTGAGGTTTCAAAAGCTACACCTAAAGTTTCAGGCAAAAAATGAGCTACTCTAAAAAAAACAGTTTTTGTATCTCCGAAATCAATTTGAGAATTTTCATCTATTGATTTAAATTCTACTTGAGAAATGTTTACATTATTTTTATTTTTATCGTTATTATTTTCTAAATTAGATTTTAAGATATCTATAACAAATTCCGAAGCATAAACAGGCGCTTTAAAATATTTAATTAAGTAAGGTAAAGAACCACAATGAGTTTCAAAAGCAGAAGTGATAAAAATACCTTTAATTTTATTTTTTACATTTTCTAAAGAAGTATACTCAGGAATTATTGAGTCTATTCCATGCATAGACATGTTAGGATATTTTAAACCCATGTCTAAAATAAAATAAGAAGATTTTATTTTTAATAAATATAAATTTTTACCATTTTCGCCTATTCCGCCTAAGACTGAAAATTCAATTTCTTGCATATGTAATGAAAAAACTCCCCATATAAAATTTTTAGAAAAAATAAATATTGATAAATATGAATAAAAATTTTTATAATATATTCATATTAAAACTTTTTTATATTAATTCGAATATTAATATATTGTTGGAACAAAAAGAAAGTTATAAATAAGATATGTTTAAAAAATTTGTTTTCAAAAACACAACTAAAAATAATAATAAAAGTAATTTAGGCAGCAATTTAGAAAGAGATATTAATTTGACTAATGATTTTTATCGAGATAATAAAATTGCTTTAATTTTTAAAAATGAAGTTCCAATTAAAGTTGTTAAGGTTGATTATTCTTCAAGAAAAAGAGCTAAAATAGTTGAAGCTTATTATTGTTTAAATTCTTTACCTGATTATCAAGGTCTTTATCGAGGTAGATATTTATGTTTTGATGTGAAAGAAACTAATAATAAAACGAGTTTTCCTTTATCTAATATACCTCAACATCAAATTGATAGTTTAAATCATGTAAAACAATTTAATGGTATTTCCTTTTTTATTATTCATTTCAAATTTCATAATAAATATTTTTATCTTCCGATAGAATTTTTGAATAATTATATTAAAAATTGTTCAAAAAAAAGTATTAATTACAAAATATTTGAAGAAAATTTACATCATATTGATTTAGTTTATGTTCCGAGATTAAATTATCTAAAAATAGTAGATAAATATTTATAAAAAAGAAACTATATTCTCTTGAAAAATTCTTTTTATAAAATGTAAACAAATACCAATAATTATATTAGTTATTATAACTGAGAAAAAGAAATACAAAAACATTAACAAACCAGGATTTATATTTAAAGAATTTTGTGCAGAATCTTTATAAGAAATCATATGATCAAAAATATGATGCGAAACATTTTTATTTTTATAAAATAAACAAACAAATAAAATATAAGAAATATTTTGAATAATTGTCATTAAGAATAAACTTATCCAAATATTTTTTGTTTTAAAAAAATTATTAGAATTTTTAGAACGAAAAATACCTATTAAAGAACAAGCTAAATAAGGAATTATAAATAAAAATAATAAAACTCCTATTATTAATAATGTTTCGTTGTTTTTACAACCTTTTTGTAATAAACTATGCTGATGAATACTATTATTGCTTTCTAAAATAATATGTATACAAATATATAATAAATCAGCATAAAAACTGTATTTAAAACCAAAAAAAAAACCTATTAAAACAAGAGGTAATAATTCTAATTTTATTAAAGAGTTTTGGCAATTGTGGCCGAAAATCACTTTGGTTAAAACGAATTCTATAATAAAAGAAATAGACAAAAGGAAAGAAATAAAAATTATTTTTTTTAATGAAGATTGTTTCATTTTTTGAATCTTTTTCGCATGCATACTTTCTTAAATTATAAAATTTATAATATAACTCATTTAACATATTAAATTATATTAGTAAATTTTATAATTTATATTTGTTTTTTTATTCATAAAATAAATTATTAATAGTACTTTTAATAAAAGTATAAATAGTTTTGGATTTTGTCTTTAATATTTTAGTCAGAAGACTATAAATTACGATATAATTTCAAAATATTCTAAAAAAATTAAATTTACAGTGATAATATTTTTTTAAAAAAAATTCGGAAATATGCCTTTTATATTTTAAATATTATTTTTTTATTTCCTAAACATTATAACAAAATAAATTTATAAATATAAAATGAAAATAATCAAAAATTAATTTTATTTTTTATTCGATAATTGTTTTATATGTTTGTTTTTAAGAATAAAAATAAAGTTATTTTTTTATTTTGGCAGAAAATAAAATGAACATTTATTTATAATATTGGATAGTTAAAAATGAAAAAACTTATTTAAGATATTATAAATAAATATTGTTATAATAGTATTGATATAAATAAAAAAATATTAATTTGTACTCAAAATTAGAATTTGAGAAAATTTTATAAATATACTTTGACATGAATTTATTATTATTTTTTATTTTAAAATATTATCGATATAAAATGAATAATTTAAAGCTGACAAAAGTTTAAAATTATTTAAAAACATTAATAGTAATAGATTAATAGATTATAAAGAGGGAAAACATGTATTCTATTAAGGATCTTTATAAGAATTATAATTTATACATAAATAGAAAAATTTCTATTAATGGTTGGGTTAGAAATTGTCGTTTTCAAAAAAATTTATTTTTTTGTGATTTAAATGATGGTTCTTTTATAGAAAACTTACAAGTAGTTTATAAGAACGTTCAAGACAAATATTTTAATGAAATAAAAGAGAATTTGCAAGTAGGAGTTTCTTTGTATTTAGAAGGTAATTTAGTTATTAATCCTAAAGCTTCTCAACCTATTGAATTATCAGCTGATAAAATAATTATTTTAGGTTTAAATCATGAGTCTTATCCGATTCAATCTAAAAAACATTCTAAAGTTTTTTTACGTCAAGTAGCACATTTAAGATTAAGAACAAAACTTTTCGGTTCTGTTTTTAGAATTAGAAATATGGCTAGTATGGCTATTCATGATTTTTTTCAAAAAGAAGGATTTATGTTAGCGCATACACCTATTATAACTACAAGCGATGGCGAAGGCGCTGGTGAATTATTTCAAGTCACTACTTTAGATTTAAATAAATTACCTTTAGATAAAAATCAAAAAGTAAATTATAAACAAGATTTTTTCGGACAACCTACTTTTTTAACTGTGACAGGTCAATTAGAAGGCGAAGCTATGGCTTTAGCTTTTAAAAAAATTTATACTTTTGGTCCTACTTTTAGAGCTGAGAATTCTAATACTTCTAGGCATATTTCGGAATTTTGGATGATTGAACCAGAAATAGCTTTTTGTGATTTAACAGAAAATATAAAAATAGCTCAAAAAATGCTTCAATATATTATTAAATTTTGTTTGAAAAATAATAAAGAAGATTTTTTATTTTTAGAACAAAATGTAGAACCTAATTTAATTCAAAGATTAGAAAAAGTAGCTTATTTGAAAGAATTTAAACGTATTAAATATAAAGAAGCAATTGAGTTTTTATTAGAAAGCGAAAAATCATTTGAAAATAAACCTGTATATGGATCAGATTTATCAACAGAACATGAAAGATTTTTAACTAATTTTTTCGGAGCACCTATTTTTATTACTGATTGGCCTGTTGATATAAAAGCTTTTTATATGAAAAATAACCCTGATAATGAAACTGTAGCGGCTATGGATTTATTAGTTCCGAAAATAGGTGAATTATTAGGAGGCTCTCAAAGAGAGGAAAATTTCAATATTTTAAAAGAAAAGATGATAAAATTTAATATTTCTCAAGAAGAATTAAATTGGTATTTGGATTTACGTCGTTTTGGCGGATGTATACATTCAGGTTTTGGTATGGGTTTTGAGAGGTTATTAGTTTATTTAACTGGTTTAGATAATGTTAGAGATGTTATAGCGTTTCCAAGAATCCCTAAAAAAGCTTCTTTTTGAAAAATTAAATTTAGAAATTAAAAAAATAATCAAAGGATTTTTCATTTATGGGAATAATATTAAATAACGTTTCTAAAGTTTTTATAAATAAAAAAAATAAATATTATGCAGTTCAAAATATTAATTTGAGTATTTCTACTGGAGAATTAGTTAGTCTTTTAGGCCCTTCAGGATGCGGCAAATCTACTATTCTTTATATGATTGCAGGTTTATCAAGAGTAACTGAAGGAAAGATTTTATTTGATGGCCAAGATGTTACTAATTTACCACCAGAAAAAAGAGGTATTGGTTTAGTTTTTCAAAATTATGCTTTGTATCCTCATATGACAGTTCGTCAAAATATTATTTTTCCTCTACAAAATTTAAAATTTTCGGATGAACAAATCCAACAAGAAGTCGAGAGAATTTCTGTTTTATCTTCGATCGAAGATTATTTAGATAAAAAACCTTCTGAATTATCTGGAGGTCAACAACAAAGAGTATCTTTAGCTAGAGCTTTAATTAAAAATCCTAAAATTTTATTATTAGATGAGCCTTTGTCTAATTTAGATACAAGACTTCGCTTAAAAATGAGAGAAGAAATTAGAAGAATTCAAAAAAAAACTAAAATTACAGCTATTTTTGTTACTCACGATCAAGAAGAAGCAATGTCTATTAGTGATAAAATTTATGTAATGAATAAAGGTATTATTCAACAAAAAGACGTCCCTAAACAAATTTATGAAAACCCAGTGAATTTGTTTGTGGCATCTTTTTTAGGCGTCCCTCATATTTCTCTTTTTAATGGACATATTGTGGATGATAAATTAATGATAGGTGATGCAGTTATTTCAACTAACGTCCGATTTAAAAATATGAAACAAAAAGAGGTTCATATTGGGATAAGACCGGAAGGTTATGTTGTTGAGAACAATGGTGTTTTGCAAATAGAAGGAATTACTTTAGAAAACATTGGTAGAGAATTATTTTTACTAGCTAAACATCCGGAATCTGTTTATAAAACTTTTCAAATTATTATTCCAACTTATAAACAAAAATTATTGGATTTATCTAACGTTTATAAAAAACAATTTCGTTTTAATATTGTAGAAAATAGATTTTTTATTTTCGATAAAACAAATGGTAATAGGATTTATTAAAATGTTTGATATTGTAGATCATAAAAAAACTAAATATTGGTATTATTTAACTCCAGCTTTGTTTTTTTTAACTATTTTTACTTTTTATCCTTTGACTAAAGTTTTTGTTATGTCTTTTACTAAGTATGATAAATTTAAAGATGTTTTTCAACTTGAAATGATAAATAATTATGGAACAGTCTTTCGAGATATGGAATTCCGATGGGCTTTAACAAATACTTTGTTGTTAGTTTTTATAGTGGTGCCATTATCAATTATTATCTCTTTAGTTATAGCTTTAGCTTTAAATAATGTTAAAAATTATTTTTTCAAAAACACTTGTAAAATCTTTTTTTTCCTACCTTTAATCTCTAATAATGTTATTATGGGAATGATTTTTAGCATTTTTTTTTATTATAATTTTGGTATTTCCTCTAATAAACCTAGTGGTTTGTTTAATAGTTTTATAAGTTTTTTTGGTTTTGAACCTTGTCAATGGGTAAATTCAACCGCTCCTTATGCTAATAAAATGTTTGTTTTAGTTTTATATAATATTTGGAATAGAGCATCATTTAAAATTTTTGTTTTTATTTTGGCTTTACAAGATATTAATAAATCATATTATCAGGCAGCTAAAATTGATGGAACTTCTAAGTGGCGTATTTTTACTAAAATTACTTTACCTTTAATCGCTCCTATTATTTTTTATCAATTTATTATAGAAATGTTAGCTGTTTTCAAAGAATATGAATCTGTTGTAGGTTTATTCGGAGATAATCATAATTTTAAAATAAGAACGATAGTAGGTTATATTTATAACCAATTATCTAGTACTACTCATAATTCTTATTCTAAAGGTACAGCAGCAGCTATGATATTATTTGTTATTTCAATTTTATTTACAACAATAAGTTATCTTATTTCTAGAAAAAAAATAGATTAATAAAAGGTTATAAGATTTTAATGAATTTAATTAATAAAATAAAAAATTTTTTCCTTAATTTTAGATATGATATAGTAGTTGCCAAAATAAAAAAAATTAATTTTTTATCTTTTTTAAGATCTTTATTTTTATTTTTAATTATTTTTTTATTTATTTTACCCTTTTATTTAATGTTCGTTACATCTGTTAAAAGTACGTCAGACATTATCCAAGATAATGGTTTATCTTTTCCTAAAACTTTGGAATTTATAAAAAATTATAAAGCAGCTTTTAAGGATCGATTTCACTTTATGCCTTATTTTTGGAATACTTTGAGAGTTACTTTTTTTTCTACTTTATTAGGAACTTTCTGTTGTATTTTAACTGCTTATGCCCTAAGTAATATTTTTCATTTTAAAATGAAAATTGTTATAATGTTATTATTATATTTGGGTCTAATGACAACTAGTGAAACCTTGACAATAATTAATTATAGGATTGTTTCTAATTTAGGTTGGGTAGATTATGGTAAAGGTTCTGATGTTCCTTTTGGAACTGATTATGCTTGTGCTTTCCCTTATCTAATTAATATAGTACATGTTTTATTGTTGTTAAGAACTTTTAAAAATGTTCCTGAAGAATTATATTATACTGCTAAAATAGATGGAACTAGTGATTGGAAATTTCTTTGGAAAATATTAGTTCCGATCGCTAAACCTACTATTATTGTTATTATGATTTTCAGAATAGTAGTTGTTTGGAATGCTTATGCTTGGCCAGAATTGATGGGAGCTAAGTTATTAACTAATACAGCAAGAAAAACTTTTGATACTGAAGTAGGCATAGATACGATGAATATTCAAATGGCAGTTACTGTATTGATTAATATACCTTTGATTTTGATTTTTATTTTTTTTAGAAAATATATTATTTCAGGAGAAAATAAAAGTGGTATTAAAGGGTAAAACGCAAAATTATTTATATCTTGTAGGATATTTTTTATTTTTGTTTCTTATACTTTTGATAATTAATGAAATAATTCGTGTTAAAGCTAAAAATAATAATATAGGAAATTTTGTTTCAGCTATTAACGAGGCAAATTTTAAAAATTATGAGAATAAATTTAAAGAATCCAAAAACGAAAATGAAAAGGTGAAAATTACTTTTTGGCATAATTTATATCCCGAAGAAGATCAAATTTTAAAAGAAATTATATCAGATTTTGAAAAAGAATATCCCGGGATTAAAGTTTTAGCTAGTAATAAAGGTAATTGGGGACAAATTTTTAAACATGTTACTAATGCTTTAACTGTTGATAAACAACCTAATTTAGTTGTTTCTTATCCTGATCATACAAGATTTTATTTTAAGTCTGGTAAAGTTATTCCTCTAAATAAGTTTAGAGAAGTAGATACAGATTTTGCTAAAAAATTAGAAGATTTTCCTTTTTTAAAAGGTTATTTTGAACCAATTCAAATAGAAGATAATAAAGATGAAGAAGGTATTGCAGTAGATAAAGATAATCGTTATTATCTGCCCTTTTTAAAAACTACTGAAATTATGTTTTATGATAGTTATTTATTAAAAAAAACATATGAAGAGTTGATGAAATCACCAGAATCACCCGACTTTATAAGATTTAAAGAATTAATTAAAGAAACAGGTTTTTTATCATTTGATAAAGATTCAAAATCACTTAAATGGTCAGATATGAAAGATATATGTAAAATTTTAAAACAAAAACAAACTCAAGATTTTATTCCAATAATAGTAGATAGTGAATCTAATTTATTTATAATCTCTACTAAACAAAAAAATATAAACTATCCAATAAGTAAAAATGATATAGATGATTTTTTAAATAAACCTGAAATTAAAGATATACTAGGAGATTTTAAGAAACTTTATGATAAAAAATATTTAACTTTAAGTAAATTAACTGGTGAAGAAAATATTAAAACATTAATTAATAATAAAAGTTTTGTTTTTTATATTACATCAACTAGAAATTTAAATACTTTGTCTAGCATGGAAGGTTTTACTCCTCATTTTCATTCTATACCTACATTTGGTCTCAGTAAGAATATTTTACAAGGTTCTAATATTAATTTATTTTCTTCTAAAGAAGAAGAAATATTTGCTTCTTGGTTTTTTGCTAAATATTTAGCATTGCCGCAAATAAATGAAAAATTCTTATTAAATAATAAATTTTTCAATATCACTCGTAAGAACTATTTGGATCAAAAGAATAACATAGAAAAAAAAATAGAAGACAAAATAATGGCTAACCCTGATTATTCCAAAGATGTTCAACAAATTAGAATAGAATTTTTTAAAAATTTTATTTTAAAAAATCCCACAAAAGAAAATGAGTTTTTTATTACTTCTACTTTTGAGAATTCCGATTTTTTTAGAAATATTATTACTGATTTGTTTATAGATGTTTTACAGATCTCACCGAATGATAATAATAAAAGAGAATTGATCCAAAAATTATTGAACCAGACTATTCAAAGGATACAAACAAATTAAACGAAATAAATTAAAAAAAATTATTTAATATTAAAGCGAGATATAATTTTTTATTCAATGATTTGAGAAATAAATAAAAGAAAGGCAAAAAGTTTATATAAAATGAAATTTATTAAAGAACAAATCGAAAAATTTGATACAATTATTATTCATGGTCATATAAGACCTGATGGAGATTGTTATGGTTCTCAATTAGGTTTAAAAGATATTATTTTGACAAATTTTTCTAATAAAAAAGTTTATGTTGTTGGCGAAGAAGAACCAAAAATATCTTTTTTAGGCCAAATGGATAAAATCACAGATGATATTTATGAAGAGGCTTTAGTTTTTATTTTGGATTGCGGCCAAGCTTCTGTTATTAGTGATCTTAGATATAAATTAGGAAAAATGGTTATTAGAATCGATCATCATTTATTTATAAAAAAAATTGGAGATTACGAATGGATAGATAGTAATTTCGCTTCTTGTTCGGAAATGATTTATTTTTTTAAGGAATTTCATAATTTTAAATTAACTAAAAAAGGCGCTTTACCAATTTATACAGGTATTGTGACTGATACGGGTAATTTTTGTTTCAGCAGAGTCAACTCAGAGACTTTAAGATTTGCTTCTGATTTATTAAAATATGGTTTTACCCCTACTGAAGTTATTCAAAAAATAAATATGAAAAATTTAGATTTTTTGAAATTTCAAGGTTATGTTTGTAATAATTTTACTTTGGATGAAGGTTTTCTTTATTTTAAATTTTCTGAAGACATTTTGGAAAAATTTAATTTAACTGTGGAATCAGCTTTCTCAATTATAAATATTTTAAGCGATATTGAACAATGCCTTGTATGGGCTTTCATTGTTCAATTTAAAAATAATAATTGGAAATTTAGTCTTCGTTCACGAGGTCCAGAAATTAATTTTATAGTTAATAAATTTGGTGGTGGCGGTCACCCAAAAGCTTGTGGTGTTGTTGTAGACACAAAAGATAAAGCTGATCAAGTTATTCAATTGATAAAAGAATCTATTAAAAAATTTCATTCAAACAAAAAATAAAAAAATATTGATTTTTAGCCATATGAAGATAGGACAATAACAAATATATGTTTTTTCACGATAACATTGCTGCTATTGCGACTCCTTTAGGAGTCGGAAGTATTAGTATTATAAGGGTTAGCGGTCCTGAAGCTATTCAAAATATTAATAAAATTTTTAAGAGTTCTAAAAAAACAATTGATTTATTAAATGTACCTTCTCATACTATTCATCATGGTTTTATTTTGGATAAAAATGAAGATGTTTTGGATGAAGTTTTAATTTCTATTTTTAAAATGCCTCATTCTTTTACTGGTGAAAATGTTGTTGAAGTCCAAGGGCATGGAGGTATTTTAATAACTCAATTATTATTAGAGAGAATTTTATCTTTAGATATTAGATTGGCTCAACCAGGCGAATTTACTAAAAGATCTTTTTTAAATGGCAAAATAGATTTAGTTCAAGCAGAATCCATTATGGATTTAATTTTTGCTCAAAATGAAAATGCTGTTAAATTATCTCATTTGGGTTTGCAAAAAAAAAATTCTAAATTAGTTCAAGAATTATCAGATAAAATTCTTAAAATAATAGGTCAAATAGAAGTTAATATCGATTACCCTGAATATATAGATATTGAACAAATGACTAATGATATTATTCTACCTCAAATTACAAAATTGATTTATCAAATGCAAGAAATTTTAAGTTCTTATACTAAAAATCGTTTTTTAAAAAATGGTATTAAAACTTTAATTATTGGTCGTCCTAATGTTGGTAAATCTAGTTTATTAAATAATCTTTTAAAAGAAGAAAGAGCTATTGTCTCTGATATCGCGGGAACTACAAGAGATTATGTAGAGGGATATGTTAATATTAAAGGTGTTTCTTTATTTTTGATTGATACAGCTGGTATTCGCCAAACTGATGATCCTTTGGAAAAAATAGGAGTCCAGAAAGCTAAGAAACTTTTAAAAGAATCAGAATTAGTAATATTATTATTAGATCAAAGCAATCCTTTAAATGAGGATGATGAAATATTACTTGAGATGACTAAAACATATTCTAGGATTATAATTGGTAATAAGTCTGATTTACCTGCTCAAATGGAATTACCTTTCATAAAAGATCAAATTATTCCAGTTTCTAATTATACCCAAGAAGGCATTGAAGAATTAAAAAATACTATTTTAAAAAAATTTCAATTAGATAATATTCAAGATAAAGACTTTAATTATTTTTCTAACGCGAGACATATTAAACAAATAGAAATCGCTCTTAAAGCTTTAAAAAATGTTGTTTCAGATATTGATCAAAAAATGCCCATTGATATACATACAATTAATTTAAAGGAAGCTTATAATGCTTTGGATAATATTTTAGGTAAAAATATTCCAGATTGTTTGCTGAATGAATTATTTTCTAATTTTTGTTTAGGAAAATAAAAAAACTCATTTTTTTAACATAAGTTACAAAGGAATCAGACATTAAGTAATGATTAATATTCAATTTAAGAAAGATTTTATACAAAAGTTTTCTAAAGGAATTAATGTTTTAGAAATTATACAACAAAATAAAATGACATTTTTACAAAAACCCATAGCAGCTTATTTTAATAATAAATTAATTGGTTTAAAAACAAAATTAGAAAAAGATGGGTTTTTAGAAGTTCTTACATCAGATAGACCAGAAAGTTTGAAGATTTTAAATTATAATACAGCTTTATTAATGGCTCAAGCTATTCAAAAAATTTATCCTGATGCTCTTTTGGCAATAGGTTTATGTCATAAAGAGGGTTTTTATTATGAAGTAGATTTTCAAAATATTAATTTTTCTCATAATGATTTACCCAATATAGAAAAAGCAATGTATCAAATTGTTGAAGAAAAACTAGATATTATTTCGACAAATATAATTTATAAAAGAGCATATGAAAAATTTGCTTTTAATAAATATAAATTAAAAATGCTTCAAAAAATGAAAGATAAGGAATTTATTAATATTTGTTCTTGTCGAAATTTCGAAGATTTACATTTTGATAACGTTCTTTTGACTAATACTAATATTATGAAACATTTTAAGTTGTTAAAAATATCTGGTTCTTATTTTGAAGGAAATATAAAAAATTCTGTTTTAACAAGAATTTATGGAGTATCTTTTTTTAATAAGAAAGATTTGAAACAATATTTAGATTTGTTAAAAGATAGAGAACAAAGAGATCATAAAAATATTAACAAAGAACAAAATTTATTTATGTTATCTTCAGAAGTGGGTTTAGGATTACCTTTTTGGTTACCAAAAGGGGCTACTATTAGACGTATTATAGAAAGATATATTATTGACAAAGAATTGAGTTACGATTATCAACATGTTTATACTCCTATTTTAGCTAATACTAAATTGTATCAAACCTCAGGACATTTAGAACTTTATAAAGAAAATATGTTTCCTATAATGGACTTACCTAATGAAGAAAAATTAGTTTTAAGACCTATGAATTGTCCACATCATATGATGATTTTTAAAAAACAATTACGTAGTTATAAAGATTTACCTATTAAAATTGCAGAATTAGGTATGATGCATCGTTATGAACATTCAGGTGCTGTATCTGGTTTGCAAAGAACAAGAGAAATGACTTTGAACGATGCTCATATTTTTATTAATGAAGAGCAAATTAAAGAACAAATTACTCAAATCATTCAATTTGTTTTAGAAGTTTATAAAGATTTTGATATCACAAAATATAATTTTAATTTAAGCACTAGAGATATCTTAAATAAAGATAAATATTTTGATAATGATCTTATTTGGGATAAATCAGAAACTTTTTTACGAGAAATCTTAAAAGAAAATAATATTTCTTATAAAGAAGTTCCAGGTGATGCCGCTTTTTATGGTCCCAAGTTAGATATTCAAGTTTTAACTGCTTTGCAAAATGAAGAAACTTTATCAACAATTCAATTAGATTTTTTGTTGCCACAAAAATTTAATTTGAAATATATAGGTTCAGATAATAAAGAATATACTCCTATCGTTATTCATAGGGCTATTATTTCTACTTTAGAAAGATTTATTTCTTATTTAATAGAACAAAATAAAGGTGTTTTGCCTTTATGGATTGTCCCAGTACAAGTTATTTTGATTCCTGTTCATAATCAAATTCATTTATCATATGCTACAAAAATAAAAGATTTATTAGTTAAAAATAATTTCAGAGTAGAATTAAATGATAAAGATTTTAGTTTAGGTTATAAAATAAGACAAGCGCAAAAAAATAAAATCCCTTATCAAATAGTTATAGGTGATAAAGAAATGAATAATGAGACTTTAACTTTTAGAAAATATCAAAGCACTAAACAAGAGACCCTTTGCAATGAAGAATTTATTCAAATGTTAAATAAAATTATTTTAGAGAAAAAATAAATTTTTTGTTAGATAGATTAACAATTGTTAATAAAAATATTCGAAAGACCTAACTTTTTAAAGTTAGGTCTTTTATTTTTTTTGTAAAATCATATAGTTATTGTTTGTTTTATTTGAACAAAGCTTTTTGTTGTAATATTACGATTGTATCTATAGCAAAATTGTTGTTATAAACCGCTTGCTTTTTTTTGTTAAATTATGTTGACTTTCTTTTTCAGAAACTCTTATTTCAGTAGTTATTGGATTATGAGATTGCGGTTCGTTAAAGGGTTTCTTTGCTAAATTTAAAACTTGCATAAACAACCAAATACCACCAAATATTATTATTGGCAATATAATACTGAGTAAAGCCGCTAATATTTGGATTACTAAGGAACCTAAATGAAATAACAAACTTAATAAAGACACACCCATATAGCAGCTAGGGCATGTTTATTATTGTTTTGTTTGTTTGAGTTGTCATAAATTATCTATATCTTCTTGTGTTAATACTTTGGCAAATGGAGGGCAATGGAGCTCTTTTGATTGTGTATTGTTTGGGTCTATTTTATTATTATTTGTGTATTGAAAACAAGTGTAAAATGTGTCGAACATATTTGGAGTTCTCCAAAAGTAATAAACATTTTCTGCTCCGTTAGTCGCTTCAATTACTTCATCAAAAGTATATTTGTTCCAATCTTTATCATTATCATCATTTCCTCCAAATCTAGTGCCCTTATCAAAATAAATTCCCACTAAATCAAAAGGAGGATATTTGATTTTTGTTTTTATTTTAGGATTATTTTTGCATTCATTAAATGAAGGAAACTGACCAATCCAACCATCATAATCAGGATTTAATTTTTTAATAAATGAATGTATTAAAGTATGATTTCGATAATTTCCTTCAAAAACTTTTTGAGATGAATGTTTAATTCTTCCTACATTATTATCAAATTCACTATCTGGAACAATATAATGATGATGTTTAACGCCGTTTATCTCTTCAATGTGAGAAGATGGATTTAAGTTCATTAATTTCGTTCATTATCTTATTAAAATCTTGATCGTTTTTATTTTCTTCTTCTAATTGTTTTTTGTGCTCTTCTTTTTTTATTGTATCTTCAAAGGGTTGAGTTCCATTAAAAATATAAGTGTTAAATAATTACATTTTG